>JBGZEX010000093.1:0-32010 GCA_041846495.1 Marinifilaceae bacterium | reverse complement strand
GTATTTATTATTATTATTGTCTTTGATGTTCAGCCTGTTTCTCATGGCTGAGCCCGATGATGTTTCGAGAGTTAAGCCTTATACGGTAAAAGGCAGTGTAAAAAATCATAAGGGAGAGGCCGTACCTTATGCTTCGGTGAGGGTACTCGGAACCAATATCGGAATTTCCGCCGATGCAAGGGGAGAGTTTTCCCTTAAAATGAAAGGAGGACGTTATAAGTTCCGTTTCTCCTGTACCGGTTACGAAAATCTGGTTCTCGAAGTGGATGCATCCGAAGAGCCGGTATTGAATGTCGTTTTGAAAGAAGCGGTCGGAAATCTCGACGAAGTGGTGGTTACCGGAATGCGCAGCGAGAAAATGTTGAAAGAAGCGCCGATAGTTACCCGTATCATCACCTCGGAAGATATAAAAAGAATAGATCCTCAGGATATTATTTCTCTTTTGGAGTACGAGCTTCCGGGATTGCAGTTTGCAAGGAATAATCATGGTCTTAGACTTCCTTCGCTTACTTTTTACGGAATGTCGGGAAAATATCTTCTTTTCCTGATCGACGGCGAGCGTTTCGGCGGAGAGACATCCGACGACAATATCGATTTCAATCGTTTGGGAATAGATAATATCGAACGTATCGAGATTGTGAAGGGAGCCGTGTCGACTCTTTACGGGTCGAGCGCATTGAGCGGAGTGATCAATATCATTACCAAGAAAGCCACCCGTCCTTTTATAGGCAATCTTTCGTCGCGTATAGCCAGTTACGGTAGTCAAAAATATTCTCTTTCGTTAGGTACGCGACAGAACAGGTTCTCAGCTCTTACATCCGTCATTTACAATCGCCGGAAGCCCTATTGTCTGAAAGATAGAGAGGGAATCGAAACGATATGGGAAAATCCGGAAGGGAAAGATTCCGTTTCCTTCGGAAAGGAAGGCGAATTCCATGTCAGAGGTTACGAAAATTTGACGCTTAGTCAAAAGTTGGGATACGATTTTACCGAACATTTCGGAATCAGTCTGAAGGGCGGTTATTACAATAATAAAATATCCGTATCGGAACCCGATGAAATTAAGGCTCTTGAAAATATGGGCAATAAGTTTTACAATGCGAATTTTAGCGGAGCGATGCACTATATTCCGGATGAAAACAGCCGCATCGATTTTTCCTATGGGTACGATAATTATAAACAAAATCGCATAAAAGACGGAGAAAAAGACTGTAAATATAAAAATATACTTAAAAATGCCCGTTTGACTTATACGGCTTTGATTGCCGACCGGCACGATTTGGTTATAGGGTTGGAGACCCGTTCCGAGGAATTGAAGCATAACTGGATTAAAGATACGAAGAACGAGAAAAACCATATGGCCTATTTGCAGGACAATTATAAGGTTACCGACAAACTCCGTATAGAAGGAGGCATTCGTGCCGATTATCATTCGGAATATAAATTTCATATGAATCCTCAACTTTCTCTTATGATGAAGGAAAATAATCTTATCCTAAGAGTGGGTTATGCCGGCGGATTCAGATTGCCCGCCATTAAAGAAAGATTTGCGGATTACAGTGAAAGTGGGTTCTTTATCGTGGAGGTGAATCCCGACCTTAAGCCCGAGACGAGCCGGCATTTCTTTTTGTCGGGAGAATATACGGAGGGGATTTTGAATGCATCGATTACCGGTTATTATAATAAATACAAGGACAGGATTTTCAGTAAAAGTTGGAGGGAAAACAAGAAATGGCATTGGACCTATGTAAATGTGGGGAGGTCGAAAACGTTCGGTATCGACGTGAATACCCAATTGCGTTTCCCGTTTGCTCTTACCTTGAAGGGAGCTTATTCGTACGTAGACGATATGGTCGAGATCGATGGAAAGAATAATTCCTATGTCCGTCCGCATACGGCAGTGATGGGGGCCGACTATAACCGTAAGATAGGTCGGTGCCGGACATCCTTCGGAATTTCCGGACGCTGGATGGGAGCTCTCGAATATTGGCAAAAGCAAGCCAATCATATGAAAAAGCAGGTGTATACTAAAAAAGTTTTCGATGCCCGCACGATCTGGAAGCTCAATGCGACATGTACGTTTCCGAGAGGTATTGCCTTAACTATGGGGGTAGACAATCTTTTTAACCATAAAGATAAAAATGTTTCATCCGATTCCTATGCCTCGTTTTCCCGAGGCAGGGAGTTTAGCGTAAATCTTTCGTTCAATCTTGCCGAATTGGGTAGAAAGTGAACGAAAAGGCATCGTGAGCTCCTCTGATTTTTAAGAGAAGCTATATGGAGCGAATAAAGTATCGGGGTAAGCAAAAACATCCGTTTGCTTGCCCCGATTTATATTGAAAATCGGTTGCGGATTGGCGTAGACGTGAGGCGGGTATCGATAGAGCGTATTCCTTGGAAAAAATGTTATATTTGCACGAAACCTTTAAATATGCGCAGCGTCGATCCCGATATATGCCGATTGGTGAATTCAGGGGATGAAAGAGGATGGGAAATGCTATTCAATTCCTATTATCTTTCTCTCGTAGCTTATGCATTTACATTTTTAAAGGATTCGGATAAGGCGGAGGATACGGTTCAGGATTTTTTCCTGAGTCTATGGGATAAACGTAAAAACATATTATTGGAACCTCGCTCTCTGACTTCTTATCTCTTTGTTTCGGTGAAAAATGCATCGCTTAATAAATTATCCCGCTGGCATGAGTTCCCCGATTACGAGAATTTATATGATTTCGGAGGAATATACGAGGAATACGAAACATCCCGGGAGGAAGCGATTGCTAAGGTGGATGCCCTGATGAAAACCCTGCCTCCCCGCACCAAAGAGGTATTGGAATGCGTTTATTTCAAGGGGATGAAATACCGGGAGGTCGCAACCTGTCTCGGCATATCTACGGCTACGGTGAATACGCTTATCGTGAATGCCCTCAGAAAATTCAGGAAAGAGTACGGAGAAGATTATTTCCTTTGTTTTTATTTTTTGAAAAAACGTTAAAAACATTTTTCGACTCAATGTAAATCGTATCCTTTGTGTATTACTATTAAAACGGGATACGATGAATAAGGATTTTGATATCGTTAGATTTCTGAGACATGAAATGGAGGAGAGCGAAGCGGAGCAATTTGTCCTTCGTATGGCTTCGGATGCGGAACTCTTCTCTCGTTTTAAAGAATTACAGGCTTCGGATGCGGAGCTTGCAATGGGAATTATCGCCTCTCATACCGGTTTTACCTATAGAGATTTTATAAGGAGGAGGAAGAAGATGATGAGATTGCATATCCTGCGCATAACGGCCGTTGCCGCCTCCATTCTTTTTTGTATAACGGGCGGAGGATTGTTGTGGGTTTATACGATGAGGGAGAAGAATGTCCTGTTGGAGCGCAAACAGACGGCAACTTTGGTGTTGTCTTCCGGAGAATCCCTTGCCCTCGATTTTTCCGAGCCCCGCATCATCGAGGATGGAAGCGGCGGAATAATAACGAGTGGGGACGGAATGCTGACTTATACGGAAAAAGAGAAATTTCCGGATAAAACGGTATCGGAAAATATTTTATCCGTACCTCGGGGGAATTCTTTTAAACTAGTTCTCGGTGACGGAACTTCGGTTTGGTTGAATTCGGACAGTCGGCTTTCTTATCCGGTATGTTTTTCGGGAAATAAAAGAGAGGTGCAGCTTTCCGGAGAGGCTTATTTTAAGGTGGTTAAGGATAGTTTGCATCCTTTTGTAGTGCATATGGGGGATTTTTCCGTAGAAGTAACGGGTACGGAGTTCGTCGTCAATACCCATGAGGAAAATCAAATAGAAACCGTATTGGTAAACGGAGAAGTATGCGTATGTTTCGGTGAGCGTAAACAAAAAATTCTTCCGGGTCAAAAAGCGGCCTACAATATCCGGAATAAAGAAATCGAAATTATAGATTTGGAAGATATCGAATCTCATACCGCATGGAGAGAGGGAGATTTTTATTTCAGGGCGGAATCGCTTGAAACGATTATGCGTAAACTTTCCCGATGGTACGATATCGAAGTCGTTTTTATCGACGAAAAGGCCAAACACATCGTATTATCCGGAAATCTATACCGGGATAAGGATGTAGTTAAGTTATTCGATTCCTTTGAAAAAATATCGGATGTACGGTTTTCGATAAAAGGGAAAACCGTATATATCCGTTTAAATTAATATGCTAATATTTAAATCTATGTAGAATTATGAATCAAGTTCGAAGAATTTTTTTCTTATTTATGTTTTGCGGCATGTCGTTTTTATCGGTATACGGCTTTTCGCAGGAACAAAAAGTGACGTTGAATCTCGAGAATTCGAGTGTAAATGCGTTTTTTTCCGAAATTTTCCGGCAAACCGGTTTGCGGTTCATCTACAATGAAGACGACTTGAAGGGGATCGGCAGTTTGAATGTAAGGGCTCATGAGGAGCGGGTAGACTATGTGCTTAAACGCATTTTCTCCGGTCGGAATATCGATTGCAGTTTCGAAGAGGGCGTGATTTATATTAAGAAACGAACGGCGCCCGCATACCGGCAAGCGATGCAGCAGGATGTCGTGCGGGGAAAGGTTTTGGATGAGAACGGAGAGCCTATGCCCGGAGCTACGGTAAAGGTGAAAGGCACTTCCGTCGGTACGGTTACCGGCGAAGACGGGACCTTTGAACTCCGAATACCGGGAAATGCGGCGGAGGTGGAGATTTCCTATATAGGATATAAGTCCGTAACGATGAAGATTGTCCGGAATGCTCCCATGCTTATCCGGATGACCAAATCCCTTACCGAAATAGGCGAAGCCGTGGTAACCGGGATTTTCACCCGAAAAGCCGACAGTTATACGGGAGCTGTGAATACGATTAAAGCGGATGCGTTGAAAAAGGTGGGGAATCAAAATATTTTGCAATCCTTGAAAAATATCGATCCCTCTTTTCAACTCATCGAAAATAATGATTTCGGCTCCGATCCGAACCGGCTTCCCGAGATACAAATGCGCGGAGCATCGAGTTTTTCGGATATGAAAGACAAGTACCAAACCAATCCCAACCAACCTCTCTTTATCGTAGACGGATTCGAACAAACCATAGAAAAAGTGATGGATATGGATATGAACCGGGTGGCATCCATTACTTTGCTCAAAGATGCTACGGCCAAAGCTTTATACGGTTCCAAGGGAGCTAACGGAGTCGTGGTAATCGAAACATTCGTACCGGAAAAAGGAAGATTGAAGATATCATATACCGGGAATACCAATATACAAATCCCCGATTTGGGCAGTTATAATCTGGCCGATGCTGCGGAAAAATTGGAACTCGAAAGACTGGCGGGAATTTATACGGATCAAGGAGGCAATCCCATATTTCAGCAGGAGCTGGATGAAAAATATCATGCATATTATAAGGAAATACTCCGGGGAGTGAATACCTACTGGTTGAGCAAACCGCTTAGAGTGGGAATCGGTCATAAACATTCGATGAATTTCGAAGGGGGAGACGATGCGGTGCGATACGGCGTCGATTTCCAATATAATAATTTGGAGGGAGTTATGAAAGGTTCCGAACGGACTACGGTTTCGGGAGGATTTAATTTCCAATACCGCTATAAATCGCTTCTTTTTATGGAGCGTCTTTCAGTGACTTTTAACAAATCTACCCAATCGCCTTATGGGAATTTTTCCGAATATGCCAAATTGAATCCTTATTGGAGGGCTTATAATGAGGACGGCAGTTTAAGAGAAGTTTTAGCCGATTACGAGCAGGTCAATTACTGGACTCATCCTATTTACAATCCTTTGTCGAATGCGGAAGTCAATACGCAAAATAAGAGCGATTATACGGATATCACCAATAATTTTTATGTGGAATGGACGGCTTTCGAGGGCATGAAATTCAAAGGCCGTATAGGAATCGTGAGTAAAAAGAGCGGTAAGGAATTGTTTTATCCCCGGGATCATACCATGTTTAAGGATATCAAGCCCGATACAGAAGAATATTTTAAAAGAGGAAAATATTCGATGGGTAACGGAAAAACTTTCGAATACAATACGGATATGTCTGCAAACTATTCCAAACAAGCGGGGAACCATGTATTTTTTGCGAATGCCCAATGGAGTTTTTCGGAAAAAAACTACAACTATGTGGAATTCGGTGCTCAGGGATTCGCCAATAATAAGATGGATTATATAACTCATGCCAAAGAATATGTGTCGGGAGCTCCTACGGGAGACGAATATTTGGTGCGGGAAGCCAGTGTGCTTTTATCTACGAACTATTCTTATGACGACCGCTATTTGTCCGACCTGACATATAGAGCCAATGCGTCTTCTCTCTTCGGAACCGACAGACGTTGGGGACATTTCTGGTCGGCAGGTATAGGATGGAATGTGCATAAGGAGCATTTTCTCCGGGATGCGGAATATCTGCAACGTTTGAGACTGAGAGCTTCTACCGGCTTTTCCGGTTCCCAAAATTTCAATTCCTATCAAGCGGTGGCTACGTATAAATATTATAATGAGAGTTACGACAATATTATCGGAAGTTATTTGTTGGGATTGGCAAATCCGGACCTGCAATGGCAAAAGACAAGGGATAATAATATCGGGTTGGATTTGAGCATATTCGATGCCGTCGATCTTACATTCGATTATTATATTAAGGATACGGAGAATTTATTGACTCCCGTTTCCTTACCGCCTTCTGCCGGATTCTCTTCATATACGGAAAATTTGGGAGAAACGCGTAATAGGGGATTTGAAACGAAAATCAATTGCCGCTTACTCAAGGAGGGAGAACGGGGCTTGTATTTAAGCGTATTTGCCTCTGCGATGCATAATAAAAATAAAATACGGAAGATTTCCGACGCATTATTGGTGATGAATAAGGGAAGAGACGACGATAAGGATAATGCCGGAGGAGGAAATCCCGACCTTGAGAAAACGGGCGCCGCCGCCAGGCCTTCGGTGCGCTATGCGGAAGGACAGTCGATGGATGCCATATGGGCGGTGCGTTCTTTGGGAATAAATCCCGTTAACGGCAGAGAGATATTTTTAACTCCCGAAGGAAAAATGGTTTACGGATGGAAAGCTAAAAATCAGGTGGTCGTAGGAGATAAATTGCCTAAGTTGAGCGGAAGTTTCGGATTTAATTTCGAATTTAGGGGATGGTTTGTGAACACCTCTTTCTTTTACAGGCTCGGAGGACAGTATTATAATCAGACTTTGGTAGATAAAGTCGAAAATGTGGATATGCAGTATAATGTGGATAAGCGGGTTTTAAACGATAGATGGACTTCTCCCGGATTACCCGCAAAATTCCGTCGCTTGAATAAAGGAGACGAAATTACCCGTCCGACCTCCCGTTTTGTACAGGATGTGAAGGAAATGCAAATGACTTCATTGAATATAGGTTATGATTTCCGTTTTACGGATTTTATGAAGAATTATAAGATTGAACGGTTGAAACTCGCATTCTATATGAACGATGTTTTCCGGATTTCTACGATAAAAGCGGAGCGGGGTATAGAATATCCTTTTGCCCGGGCTTTTTCGTTTTCACTTCAAGCGACGTTCTAATTGAAAATACAGGATTATGAAAAATAAAAGATATATTAAATTGCAATTGTGTTTTTACATGGTCGCGGTTTCGGTATTTGCCGCTTCGTGTAACGATTGGTTGGATGTAAAACCCAAGACCGAAGAGGAAGCTTCCAAACATTTCACTACGGAGGAGGGGTTTAAAAGTGCTTTGGCAGGTATTTACATCGGTTTGTCGAAAGCCGAGTTGTACGGAAAAGAATTGACTTTCGGGATGATTGGGGTACTCGGACAGGAATGGGGAGGCGGAGATGCCTTTTATAATAATTCCGATTATAATTATCTGCGGGATTATAATTATGAAAAAGACGGGACGAAAAACAGGATTGAAAAGGTGTGGAACGGGATGTATAATGTTATAACGAATATTAATACGTTGATACAATATACGGAACTCAAAAAGGATGTGCTTAAGGGAGATAACTATGCAATTATCCGGGGAGAGGCATTGGCTCTCAGGGCTTTTGTTCATTTTGATATTTTGAGAATGTATGCCGCTCGGGATTTTTCCACCGGAGCGAAGATTTCCATCCCTTATGTCGAAAGTCCGCTTCCGGCAATATTTCCTCAGTTGACGCCTGAAAAAGTTATGGAGAAGATATTGGAAGATACGGATGCGGCTTTGAATTTGCTGAAGGCGGATCCCTTATATACGGGAAAGGATGTGAAGGGCAAGGATAACGGTTATTTGGTCAACCGGAATTTTCATTTGAATTATTATGCGGTTTTGGGGTTGAAAGCCAGAGCCTGCCTGTATGCGGGCTATACGGATAAGGCATTGGAAGCGGCGGGAGAAGTTATCGACGCCCATGAAAGCAAAGGATTGTTTCCCTGGGTAAAACCGGATGATTTGACGACCACTTATATCAATTTGCGGGACAGGACCTTTGCTTCCGAACATTTGTTCGCCTTCAATATATCCAAATTGATCGAGTATATTAAAGGGAGTTTCCGAGAGTTTACCAAACCGCAGACTTTGCGCATACAACCTTCTCAATTATTCGAACCGGACGATTACCGGAAGGCGATTTTCGAAACCTACGGAGGAGCTGCCGACGTATTTTCGAAATTCTGGCAGTTGGAAAGCCAGTTCGTACCGGGGAAAGGAAATATACGCCCTCTTCGCGACAGAATGCCTGCCATTCGTTTGACCGAGATGTATTATATTGCTGCCGAATGTTTGAAGGAAAAAGATATCGACGGGGCCTTGCGCATGTTGAATGCCGTGAGAGAAGCTCGCGGTTTGGACGGTTTTTCGAATATCGATAAGGATGTTTTGCAAAAGGAGATAGCAAAAGAATATTACAGAGAGTTCGCAGGCGAGGGACAGTTGTATTTTTATCACAAACGCGTAGGCACGGTGAATATAGACGGAGTGCATGCCAATGCCGCATACGTATTCCCGATGCCGGATGTGGAAATCGATTTGGGGCGGAGAAAATAAGTTTATTTGAAAAAGAAGATTATGAAACATATATATATGATACGGATGTTTTTGGGCATGACGCTATTGTTTATGCTGTCGTGCTCCGAGGATGAGGTGAAATATTATTTCGGCCCGGCTGCCGTAAATATCATCCTGGTTGAAGGAGACGGAGTTTTCGTGGAAGACGAAGCTATAAGCGAGAAGACGTTTTCCGTAAGATTCCATGTGCAGACTGAAATTTCCGATAAAGACAGGGTGATAAAGCTCGGATACGGGGATGCGCATACGGCCGTAGCGGGGGTGAATTTCGAGATGCCCGGAGAAATCGTTATGGAAGCCGGAAGGTTGGATACGGTGGTTCCGTGCAAGGTCTTCAAGGCCGGATTGACCTATGAACCCTTGGTTATCGATTTTCGAATACTTCCGAATGAGGATTTCGAATGCGGCGGAGTATACGATAAATTACAGGTGAAAATGATGCTGGGCTTTCCGACTCAATGGAGGGACCCTACGGGTTGGGCTGCCGATTGGGCTTTGGGGAAATGTACTCAAGCTAAGTATAAATTCGTGTACGAACAATTGGGAACGCTGGATTTATCGGCTTATGCTGCGGATTATTATCAAAGTTTAGCTCGTAAATTAAATGAAGAGTTAAAGAAAAATCCCCGTCCTGACGACGACGGAAGTCCGATGAAGTTCGGGAATTGAAGGAAGATGAAAGTTTAACGATTTAAATGGAGCATATGAAACAAAAATATATACTGGCGTTTTCTTTATTGCTGTCGTTTGGGCTATTCGGCAGTTGTTATAAGGATAAAGGAAATTACGACTACCGGGAGAATATAGGGGAGGCGGTTATCGAATCCATTCCCGGGGTAACCGATAACGAGAATTCATTCGTTTGCCTGGAAAACGAATTGGTGAAATTGAATCCCGTAATTAAGTTTGCGGAAGGAACGGAGGTCGGAGATTACGAATTCGAATGGAAACGCTATTATAAAACGCCTAAAGGAGGATACGGACATTTTGTGCAACCGGAAGTTATAAGTACGTCCATGAATCTGGAATACCGGATTCAGGAAACTCCCGAGAATTATTGGGCCGTATTTAAGGTTACCAATAAGCAAACCCGGGCCGTTTCGGAACTGAAGTTCTCTTTTGTGATATCTCCCTTGAACGGTTGGATGGTTTTGGATGAGGATGGAAACGGCAATGGAGATATAAGTTTTATACAGGACGGGGATATCGTACCGGGAGGAAAGGGCGATGTGATAAGGAATCACTTTTCATCGGCGAACGAGGGACGGAAAATTAAAAAGGGGAGATTCATAGCCAACGGTATTCATACGAAGAGAAAAAATCTCTATGTTTTCTCGGAAGAGGGCGGTTATGTCGTAGATCCGGGGACTTATAAATTGAAACCCGATGCGACGTATATTTCCCTTTTCAATCAAACGGTGGGAACTCCTGCGGTTTCGGCTCCGGAAGCTTATCATTACTCTCCCGAAAACGGCGGATTCGAAACGATTGTGAACGACGGGAAAATATACTACGTCGCTTATATGATGGTTTGGGGAAGTGCCGTATTCGATGCGGCTAAAAATGCGGCCGGCCTCGATTCCTATCGTGCGGCTCCGATTTTGGCCCCTCTTACCAATTCCGGAAATAATCCGGGTACGCGGGCCGTATTTTTCGATACCGAAGGACATCGTTTTTTGATTATAAAATTGTGGGGAGAACTTTCCGTTCCGAATTCTACTTCCGATATTTTCAATCCCGGGAAAATCGATCCGGAATTTCAATTCGTTTTTCTGGGCGAAGGAAAGGACGGAAGCACGAATGCGATTTTTCATAAACAACTTGCCGGAGGGGGGATATTGCCTTATTTGTTCAGAGCCGATTTTAAATCCAAGGAACCGGTATCCATAGAATGCAGGGATATCAGTCGTTTGGAAGATATAAAGGAGGCTAAGACTTATGCATTCGGGACTCGCGGGGATATGATGTTTTATGCGACGGATACCAAGGTGTATTGCTATCGTTACGGTCGCGATCGGAGTGTTTCCGTGATGAGTGTCGGAGGCGGGGAAAAAATCATGCAAATGAAAATATATGTGAACGAAAAGGATAAGAATAATAATGGGAAAATATTGTTTATCGCTACGAATAACGGGAATTCGGGAAAGGTTTATAAGTTGAAATTCAATGAAATGAATGGTTCGGTGCAGGGTGTACCGAAGGAATATTCCGGTTTTAACGGGATAAGGGATATGTATTATAAAAACTGAGATGAATTATTAAATTAATATAGTCGGAAAATATGAATAGGTTTTTTAGTTTTTTAGTGTTGGGAGTTTTATTCCTTGCGACAGCAGGCTGTTCGGAGGAGAAAACGATAACAATCAAAGGGAAAGTTCGCTTTCCTGACGACAGATTCAATATGTCGATTGTCAAATACAGCGGTTTTGATCGGATCGTGGTGGATTCGTGCAAACCGGATGCGGACGGGAGATATGAATTCAAGATGAAAGTGGATTTTCCGGGAGTTTATACTTTGGACTGTCAGAAATGGCAGGCCGTGAATTTCTGGGCGGAAGACGAGGATTTGGAGATCGATTTTCGCGGGAAGGATACGGCTAAAATCGTGATTAAAAATCCTCCTTATGTGCATATTTACGGCGGTCCCAATAACGATTTGATGAATTTGTTGAATTGGGATAGTTATCGCAATTATCAGTTGATGATAGGCATAGCGCAACGGGTATATAAGATCGAGGGCTTGGAAGATAAGGCCAGACAACAGGTTTCGATGGATTTTTACGATATGTTGGGGCAGGAGTCGGTAGCGAGATTGAAATATCTGGCGGAGCGTTATTCCGGATATAATAGCGTATTGGCCGTATTGCCCATGCTCAGAGGAGAAGATTGTACCGGATTTGTAGACGGAGTTCTGAGAAATATAGAGAAAAGGAATCCCGGCTATCCTCCTTTGTTGAAATATAAAAAGGAAAGAGAAGAGGCAAAAAACTTGAAAGAACGGTTGGCTGAGGGGAAACTTGCCCCGGAATTTTCTTATCCGACACCGGCTGGAGACGCTGAATTCGGACCTCAGGATTTCAGAGGGAGTATTCTTGTCCTCGATTTCTGGGCTTCCTGGTGCGGACCCTGTAGGGCGGAAATACAAAATCTGAAAAAAGATTATAAGGAATTCGAGGCTAAAGGAGTTGCTTTTCTGAGCGTTTCCATCGATAAGGATGAAGGCGCATGGCATAAGGCTTTACAGGAGGAGCGTATGCCGTGGACACAGGTAATAGCCCCCAAAGCCGGAAAGGATATAATGAAACAATACCAATTTTCGGGAATACCCTATATCGTAGTACTGGATAAAGACGGCCGGATTGTGGCCAAAAATCTTAGGGGAGAGGCTTTGACCGATAAGTTGAAAGAATTGACGGCCGGCAAAAAAACCGTGGCCATGCCGGCTATGGGGATGTAACCTCGAGATAGGAAGGGACTCGGATTTTTACGTGAACGGGTCGTTCGGGAGCTTCGGGCTCCGGGACGACCCGTTTTTTGATTCCGAAAATCCGGGCTGATTCTTGAAAACTTGACTTATTATATTAAATTTGCATTCTAACCGATATGTAAAGAAGTTTTCAAATGAATAAGGAATGGGATGGAAGCGAAGCCTCGTTCCGGAATTTATTCGACGAATTTTATCCGGCATTGTGTATGTTCGCTTACGGATATGTGAAAGATGAGGCCGAGGCTGCGGATATCGTACAGGAATGCTTTTTAACGTTTTGGAACTCTCGGGCAAAATTCGATAACTATCTTAAAATAAAATCGTTTCTTTACATAATAGTTCGCAATTGCAGTTTGAATTATATCCGGGCTCACAGATACAAGACGGAAGATGTTTCGGATTTGGAATCTTCCGTATTTTTTACGAATAATCTTATCGAAAAAGAAGCTTTCCGCATATTTTACCGTGCGGTGAATTCTCTTCCGGAGCGGAGTCGCGAGGTGATTTTATTGTCTTTAGACGGCTTGAAAAACAATGAAATCGCAGAAGAATTGAGTATTGCGGAAAGTTCCGTACATACATTGAAAAAAATCGCTTACAAAAAGTTAAAACTCCTTCTTAAGGATTACTACTATCTTGTTTTTATATTTTTATCCGAATTGGAATAATAACAGGCATTCGGATAACCTTCCGATTTTATTTGCATCCGAATATATATTTCCCGGTATCTTAAGGTACGAAAATCCGGCTTTTGAAAAGAAAGGGAGTTGAAGAGGCATAAGGTTAAAAAATGTGGAAATAATATAAACATAATAAACATTTTCCCCATAAAAAATAAATTCGGTGTTTTCAATATAAAGGTCGAATCCGTTGTGTCGGAAAAATAAAGGTTTGTATGAGAAAAAAAGATAAGGAAAAAGATATTTGTTCGGAAGAAGAATTTATGATTGCCCGAATGATTTCGGAAGTTTTGTTGGGAAATTTATCGGAAGAAGATGCCGTTTATCTGGAAAAATGGAAACTCGCATCGGAGGAGCATATGCGATTGTACGAAACGATTATGACGCAAGAAAACAGGAAGCGTTTGGAAAAGGAATTGTCTCTTTTCGCGAAAAACGTAGGCTGGGAGAACTTCTGTCGGAAGAGGAAATTGAGAAAACAGCGGAAGATGCGGTTCGATTTGGTGAAATATGCGGCGATAATTGCCATTCCGCTCGGAATCGCATTTTATATGTGGAGGACGGAGATATTTCCTCCGCATTCCGCTTTGCCTTCGTCGCATTGCGTAGTTCCGGGGACGCAAAAAGCCGTTTTGACTTTGTCCGACGGGGAGGTCGTCGATTTGGGTGCCGGAGGCATGTTGATTATAAAGGATAATCGGGAAGCTTTGATTTATAACGATTCTTCGAGAATTTCGTATGAGACCGCAGGGAGAGAGAAACCGAAAGATACGGTTTTTTATAATATCCTTGAAGTTCCCCGATGCGGAGAATACGGTTTAAGACTGAGTGATGGGACTGTCGTGCATTTGAATTCGATGTCGAAACTTCGTTATCCCGTGAATTTTTCGGGAGATAAACGGGAAGTGGAATTGGTGGGAGAGGCTTATTTCGAAGTAGCGAAAAACGAAGATATGCCCTTTGTGGTAAAGACTCCGGATTACGATGTTACGGTATTGGGGACGAGTTTCAATGTTTTTGCTTATGAAGAAGAGCGGATTTCCGCCGTCACATTGGTCAGCGGTTCGGTTTTGGTATCGGGGGGAAATTTCGGCATATCCGGACAATTGAATCCCGACGAGCATTTCGTATTGGACAAGGAGACCGGCGCTACGGAAATATCCGCAGTGGATGTACATGATTTTATCGCATGGAAAGACGGAAAATTCCGTTTCCGGGATGTGCGACTCGAAGATATAATGAAAGCCTTTTCCCGTTGGTACGATGTGGAAGTCGTTTATGAAAATCGTGAAGTAAAAGATTTCCGTTTCGGATTGAATGTAGATCGCAATACTTCCATAGAGCCGATATTGCGCATATTCGAACTTAACGGTAAGGTGAAAATCGAAAGAGAGGGAAATCTTTTGAGGATAAAGAAAGGGAGATAGACTTCCTTATTTGCGAATTTTGTTTAAAAAGAACTGTTAACTTAAATTATGAATGTATGAAAAGAAAATCTGATTATCCGGACAATCCCCGGTGTTCGTGGTATTTGAAATCCGTTTTTTTCTGGGTATTGGGATTCGTTTTTTGGGGAGGACTCGATGCCGGGGCGACGATTTACACCCAAAACGAACAGGAGATAATGCTTTCGATGAAAGCTGTTTATTTGAAGGATGTGCTTTGGGAAATCGAAAAACAGACGAATTTTGTTTTTATGTATAACGAAGAGGAAGTGGATTGTGTCGGTAAGATAGATATAGAGATAAAGACCTCCGATATAGGGAAAATTCTCTCTCAATGTCTGAAGGGTACGGGGCTGACTTATGTGATTGAGGATTCGGTTATCGTGATAAAACCGCAACAGAAACGCCAGCAACCGAAAGAAGTATCGCTTAGCGGACGGGTTACCGATATGACAGGGGCTCCCATGCCGGGAGTGACGGTGAGGATTAAGGAATTGAAATTGGGAAATATTACCAATGTCGATGGCCGCTATAACCTTCGTTTTCCTGCTGCGGATAATCAAAAACTTACGCTCATGTTCTCATTTGTCGGGATGAAAACCCGGGAGATAAAATATACCGGGCAAAAGAAACTCGACGTAGTCATGGAAGAAGAGGAGCAAAAACTGGAATCTGTGGTGGTAACCGGTTTCAATAAATTGAGAAAAGAGAGTTTTACGGGCACGGCTACGGTGGTCTCTAAGGAGGAGTTATTGAGGACTAATAATAAAAATGCGGTAGCGGCTCTTTCGATATTCGATCCTTCCTTCCGTATAACGCAAAATTCGGTATGGGGTTCCGATCCCAACAATCTTCCGGAAATAATACTAAGAGGCCAGTCGTCTCTCCCGGTGGAGAATCGTTTGGATTTGGAAAGAGACAGGAGAAATCAAAGGACTAATTTGCAAGGGAATCCCAACCTTCCGATTTTCATATTGGATGGATTCGAAGTGAATGTCCAAGTGATTTACGATATGGATATAAACAGGATAGCCTCGATGACGATTCTTAAGGATGCGGCGGCAACGGCCGTATACGGCTCCCGGGCGGCAAAGGGAGTGGTTGTAGTAACCTCCGTAGCCCCCAAGCCAGGGGAATTGAGGATTAGTTATAATACGACCTTGGAATTGACCTTCCCCGATCTTTCGGATTATAATCTGGCCAATGCCGAAGAAAAGCTGGAAATCGAGCGCTTGGGCGGTGTTTATACGGCAGAATCTCCCTCCATGCAGATATATCGAGACCAGGAATTTAACGACAGACTGAACGAAGTGCGTCGCGGAGTATATACCGACTGGTTGGCTCTTCCTCTCCGCAATGCTTATAATGCGAGGAACTCCGTAAATCTTTCCGGGGGGACGGAAACTGTCAGGTTCAGTCTCGATTTCAGTTACGACGATAATAAAGGGGCGATGAGAGGCTCTTTCCGTAAACGTATGGGAGCTGCGATTTTTGTAGACTATCGTTTCCGAAATATATTGACCTTTACGAATCGGGTGTCCTACAACCGGGTGAATGCTATGGATTCGCCTTACGGAGTTTTTTCGGAATATGTAAAACTTCAGCCTTACGATGCTTTATACGATAGGGAGGGGAATTATATAAAACGGTTGCCTATGAGCAATGTGGTTAATCCTCTTTGGAGAAAAGAAAATTTAAACGATTATTCGGGAGATAATAAGGTCAATACGATTATAAACAATCTTGCGGCAAAGGTTAATTTTACCGATTATTTCTGGTCGCGTGTCAGTTTTAGCGTGATGAAACAGGAGAACCGAGACTATGCGTTTTTGGACCCGAACGGTGCGGCATTTTCCAATGTGCCGGCAAGAGAGAGAGGTTCTTTAAAACGAAAGAATGACGATAAGTTGGAATGGACATTCAACGCACAATTGCTTTTTAACAGGCATGTGGGAAAACATTTTTTCAATGCGGTACTCGGAGCTGACATATTGGAAAGAAAAGCGGAAAAAATGTATGTAGAATGGAGAGGATTTCAATTGGGAAATATGGATAAACCGGGATTTGCAGCTTTTCAACCGAACAAAACAAACATAGATAATGGGCATAGTCGCATTGCAGGGTATTATACGTCGTTGAATTATTCCTATGATGAAACCTGGCTGTTCGACGGTTCGATGCGATGGGACGGTTCTTCGCTTTTCAGTAAAAATAAAAAATTCGCTTTTTTCAGTTCCGTAGGCTTGGGTGTCAATATCCATAATATGAAGTGGTTTAAGGGGAACGATATCTTATCTCAACTGAAACTTAGAGGTACGATAGGAACGACCGGTAAGGTGGGATATTCGAATATGGATATATTCAATACTTTTATTGCGAATACCGAGGAATGGTATTATACGGGTCCTACGATGTCGTTGGCGGCCTTGGCGAATCCGGACCTTACCTGGTCCAAGGTTTTGAAAAAAGATGCGGGCTTTATATTGGGATTATTCAAAGACAGGTTTTATCTGGAAGCGACTTATTATCACGAAAAAAACAAGAATGAAATCACGGATCTCGGGGTGGAATTTTTTTCCGGATTCTCAAAGATGAAGGCCAATCAGGGCACTGTATTGAATGAGGGCATAGAGTTAAAAACCAATTTTCAAGTATTCAATAAAGGGGATTGGAGTATAGTGCTCAATGCCAATTTGGCCCGTAATAAAAATACCATCGTGGAACTGAGTGAAACGGTGGAGGAATACAATAAAAAAGTGGATGAAAACTTCGATGCGATGCAGGCCCGATATCCCGATTTGGTGAGCAGGCCGATGCCTAAATACTATGTAGGGAAATCGGTATCCGCTATTTATGCCGTTCCTTCCCACGGTATCGATCCGGCCAGCGGTAAGGAAGAATTTGTAAAGAAAGACGGAACGCCTACATTTACCTATGCGGCCGAGGACCAGGTAGTCGTAGGAGATAAGTTGGCTACGGCCAATGGAACGATAGGCGTGAATATCGGTTGGAAAAATATTTATCTGAATGCTAATTTTATGTATGAATGGGGAGGACAGATTTATAATACGACTCTTTTGGAGAAAGTGGAAAAAGCCCCGATTGCAACGTCGAATGTGGATAAAAGAGTTTTATCCGAAAGATGGAAAAAAGTAGGCGATGTAGCGCCTTTTTACGATATTCAAAGCAAGACGGATACCAAACCGACATCTCGATTTGTTCAGGATAATAATGTTTTAAGTTTCAGCACCTTATCCGTTGGATACGATTTTCGGAGAGAAATCGTTAAAAAATTGCATTTGAGTTCTTTGGGCTTGCGCTTCAATGCCAATGATATAGCCCGATGGTCGACCGTAAAAGTAGAAAGAGGCTTGAGTTATCCTTATGCCAAGACCTTTAGTTTTACCCTTAGCGCTAATTTTTAAAATGGAATGAGATGAAAAAAATTCTTTATATATTTTTATTTTTCTTCGGTCTTGTTTCTTGTTCCGGGTGGTTGGATATTATTCCCGAAGGACAGATGCCGGAAAAAAAATTATTTGAAAAAGGTGCGGGTTATCGTTCCTTGTTAAACTCATTGTATAATGCGATGGGAAGCCCGGCATTATACGGTAAAAACTTACAATTCGGATTTGTGGATTGTCTGTCGCAGCAATATAAGACCCGGGTTCCGGACTGGCAACTCTCGGACGAAACGATTCGGGAAGCGGGGGAGTTTAATTATGAAAGTGGGGTTTTACAAAAGACGATAGTCGAAATATGGTTGTCGGCTTATAATGTTATTGCCAATGCGAATGAACTTCTTCAGAATATAGAGCCGGAATCCGAGTCCAAGTTTGAGTTGGGGAAAGCCGAAAAAAACCTGATTCGAGGAGAAGCTTTGGCCGTTAGAGCTTTGATGCATTTCGACATCCTCCGATTGTTTGCTCCCGCTCTTATCAATGACGACAAGGGACTTTATTGTCCCTATATAGACAAACATCCCGGAATTCATGGGCTCAGATTGGGAGTGAAGGATTATATCGAACGGGTTATCGGCGATTTGGAAAAGGCCAAAGAACTTACCGTGGAATTCGATACGACGGCTCTCGGAAGAAGTGTCGTAGCGACGGGGAAAGCCAGATTTTTCAATGAATTGCCTTCGGATATGGAGGGTGGAATAAATACGGGAGCTTTGGATGGTTTCTTTTTGGGGAGGGGATACCGTTTGAATTACTATTCCATTCATGCGCTTTTGGCAAGAGTATACCAATGGGCGGGTAATCGGGAAAAAGCCTTCGATTATGCCCGAAAGACGTTGGAATTCAGAGTTAAATCCAATGGAGGCAGTATATATCCCGTATTTTCCCACGAAGATTTCGGAGGCTTTGCATGGAACGACGATTTCGAATCGAAAACCGATATTAAAGTCGTATCGAATTTAATATTTGCAGTATATAACGCAAGGTCATATGAAAAAAATGGTTTGCAATATTATTTTAATAAACTTCCGAATAAATTTGGGAAAAACAATTGGCTGCAGATCAATATCGATGAGCAGGAAATATTTACAACGGTCGATGGCAAGGATGAATACCAAAAGGACTGTAGGGGCGAGAAATTGATATATAAGGTGGAAGGATATTATCCTTTGCCGGGTAAATGGTATTTGAGCGATAATATAAAGATTAGAGATGAAAATGCCAATATATTGCCGGTAATCCGGGCTACGGAAATGCGCTATATCATGGCGGAAGAATATGCCCGTCAGGGAAAATTTCAAGAGGCCTACGGGATATTGAATGAAATCCGCTGCAACCGGGGGCTTCGCGATGAAGACTTAACCGTTAAATCATCGTATACGGATTTTGAGAAAGATATGATACGGGATGCTCAAAGAGAATGGATAGCCGAAGGGCAATTGTTTTACCTTTATAAGAGGCTTAACGCAAAGGTGAAAATCCGTAATGAGATTAGATCTTTAGTGAAATTGGAGGCTGTTCTCCCGGCTCCTGTTAACCAAATCCAATAAAATTATAAATATGAGAAAAAATATCAATATCCTGTTCATAGGAATTTTTGCGGTTTTTTCCGCTTGCACGGAAAAAGGTACGCTTTTATGGGGTGATCTTCACGAGATTTATTTCGATAAGTTTTATATGGATGCTCTTCCCCCGGGACGGGAAACTGCGGATACGACAAAAGTTTCTTTTTTCTTTATTCCCGACGGCGTAAACGAAACTGCGGCCGAGGTGGTGGTGAATATGACGGGACGGTTATTGACTCAAGATATGCCGTTTAAACTTAAGGTTGTCAAGGACGGGACTACAGCCGGTCCGGATGAATATTCTCTCGAAGAGAATTATGTGTTCCGGGCGAATAATGTGGGGGCCGAAACTAAGGTGATGAACGATACCATACGGATTAAGTTTTTGCGCTCGCCTCGTTTGAAATCTTTGGAAAAAGGGGTGACGCTGAAATTGGAATTAGTCCCCTTGGGGGATTTGCAATTGGGACAACTCGAAAGAAGAAGGGCGATGTTTATTTTGACGGAAGTGGCTGTCAGGCCTTTATGGTGGACAAGAGAAGTTGAGGAAGAGCTTTTAGGCACGTATTCCCATAAAAAATACAAGTTGTTTCTGCTGCATGCGGATACGAATGCGGAGGTGGATGAGGCGTTGATTAAGAGAAATCCGTCTAAAGTGATTGCAATAGCCCGAAGATTCAAAAAATGGTTGGGAGAACAAAACCCGCCCGTTACGGAGGAGGATGGAAGTTTGATGAAAGTGAATGTTTAATGGAAAATTCGAATGAAGATGAAAAAGATATGTTTTCCGGCATTGTTGTTCGTTTTTATATTGAGCGGTTGTTTTAAAGATAACGGCAATTACGAATACGAAGAGTTGAATCCGCCCAAATGGCTGTTCGATGCAGAAAATACGAATATTAGGGTTTATTGTCGAGCGGGAGCCGGAGAGAAGGCTGTTTTTAAGGCTTCTGACAAATATACCTGGGAATCGGATTCCCTGAGGCGAGAGTCCGAGGTACGCTTCGAGTGGAAATTGAACGGAGTCGTAATCGGAGATAAGGCGGATTTTGAGATCCCGACCGATAGTCTTATAAAAAAAATCAAATTGAAAGAGCTTCCGGATAGAGGTATTATGGGCACTTTTGCCATCATAAAAAAATCTTCCGGAGTATCGTTCATGGTCAGGAGTTATGTGACGATTAATCCCGAGTTCGGCAACTACGACTGGTATGCAATCTCCGAATTGGGAGAGGAAACCAAATTTTCCGTAATCAAGAGAAGAACGAAGTACAGGGGTGAAGAGTCGTATAACGTGTACGAATTGGATGATAATACCTATAAAAGAGTAAACGGGCGGAATATTCCGGGCAAGCCTTTGGATTTGGTATTGGCCAAGGCTTTGAATGTAGGGCCGGTGGGATCTTCGACAGTGATTACCGATAAGGTCGCCTATGTAGTGGATAATTCTACGATGAAAAAGGCATGGGAACTTAAAGAGCAGTTTTTGGACGGGCCTCCGGCTGATTTCGAAGTGACTGCAAGATACGACCAGGACGGTTCCGGAGAATACGGTGAGGGAGCTTATACCTTTGTCGCGACGAAGGATGGGAAGGTATATACTCGCACGATGTCTCCGAATTATTTGGGCGGTAAATTTTTGAAAGAACCTTATTATATGGATAACAAAGGTTATCATGTTACCCGTTTCGGAAAGGGGCTTCAGGGTTTGGCGAATATTCCCTGCTACGATGAAAAGAACAGAAGAGTGCTTATCGCCAATGTTTGGAGAGTGGATATCAATCACGGTGGAGGAATGGGAGATAATACTTCCGTATACAGATGCAGGCTGTTTCCGTTGACGGAACGTTTCTCAGGAGTCCCCGTTTGGGAAATGCCGGAAGGGACAAAAGTTTGGCATATTGCCGCTTCCAACCATCTTATATGGGGCGGTTCTCAGGGTACGAATGCCATGTATGATATATTTTATACGACAGCCGACGGAAAAAGTATTGTAGGTTCTTTTGTGGTATCGAATCGAGCAAATAACAATGCAAATGATTTTTTTGCAGCACAAAGATGGAATATAATTCCGAATGTCACCTTCGATAAAGATACCCGTTTCCTTACAAGCGGGAATCATCGGAGTATAAGAACGTGTGATAATGCAAAATACGTGTCGTTTTATACTAAGGGAAACGAGATAAGGTATATAAAGAGATCGAAAAATTATGCGGTTTCCGATATAGAAGATAAGCATTTTGTGACGGTTGCATCGAAAGTTACGTATTTGGCTTATATGTGGTTTGATTGTGAAGTAATTGCCGTAGGATGTGAAAACGGAGATGTATATTTTTACGATATAACCCAAACGGTGGAAAATCCGAAATTGGAGTCGCAGCTCAATCTCGGAGGGAAGGTAGTAGCCTTAAAGATGGTGGGGCAAGGAAGTGCTTATCACGATAAATATTGATAATATTAATATTTAATAAAATGTCCGGAATCTTAATCCGGACATTTTAAAATTGTATCTGAATTTTATGAAAGGAGCCATTGTAAAAGTCGAGAATCTTTCGCATCGTTATTCCGTGCAGTGGGCGATACGGGATATAAATTTCGAAATCGACCGTACGGGGATTTACGGTCTTTTGGGTTCGAACGGAGCCGGGAAATCCACGACGATGAATATAATGTGCGGAGTACTTAGGCAAACCCGGGGAGATGTATATATCAAGGGTATCAGTATGAGTGAAAAACCGGTGGAAGCAAAACGGCATATAGGTTTCTTACCTCAAACCCCTCCTCTGCATCCCGATTTGACGGTATACGAGTATTTGCAATATTGTGCGGATTTGCGCTATATCCCCCATAGGGAAGTAGACGGAGCAATAGGGGAAGCTATGGAACGTTGCGGCATCGCTCATTTCTCGAAACGTCTGATAAGGAATCTTTCCGGAGGTTATCAACAGAGGGTGGGCATAGCCCAAGCCATTATCCATCGGCCGGATTTCGTGGTTTTGGATGAGCCGACCAACGGTTTGGATCCCAATCAGATTCTTGAGGTGAGGAAGTTGGTAAAAGAGATTGCCGAAGATCGTACGATCGTACTTTCAACACATATATTATCGGAGGTGCATGAGACCTGCGATTATATCCGGATGATAGAAAAGGGGAAAGTGGTGTTTGCCGGTACGATGACCGAATTCGATACTTACATAATGCCGAATACGCTTATTGCGGTTCTGGCGGCTGCACCTCCGGCAGACGATATTGCCGCCCTCGAGGGAGTCGTAGGGGTGGAAGAACTTGGAGAAGCCAAATACCGCATTAAATTCGACGATGTGACGGAAACTACTTCTAAAATTGTGGAAACAAGTGTTTTAAAGAATTGGCAATTGATGGAAATACAGCCGGAAAAAAGTTCGCTTAATACCATATTTGCGGAGTTGTCGGGGAAATAAAAACAGGAAGATATGAAAATGATATATAAAATAGCAAGAACGGAGTTAAGGGATTTGTTTTATTCTCCCATAGCCTGGTTGATTTTAGTCATATTCGCATTTCAATGCGGGGTCGTATTCTCCGGCTTGATTTCCGAAATGGTACGCAATCGGATTTTGGGCTATAGGCTGGGAAATGTTACTTTATCCCTTTTCGGAGGATGGAGCGGATTGTTTGCAACGGTACAGTCCTGTATTTATTTATATATTCCACTGTTGACCATGGGGCTTATGAGCAGGGAGTTGGGAAGCGGTTCCATCAAACTTTTATATTCTTCGCCGGTTACCAATTTCCAGATTATAGCAGGTAAGTATCTTGCCATGATATTATACGGTTTGGTGCTGCTTACGGTGCTTGTCGTATACGTGGCGTATGCCGCTTTTGTCGTTCCCGAAGTGGACATGCCGGTTATTCTGACCGGACTTTTGGGCGTTTATTTATTGATATGCGCCTATGCGGCCGTAGGCTTGTTCATGTCGAGCATCACTTCCTATCAGATTGTTGCGGCCGTAGGTACTTTAGCCGTATTGGCAGCTCTTACCTATGTGAAAGGACTATGGCAGAGCATTGCCGTTATAAGGGATATTACCTATTGGCTGGCGATGACCGGAAGAGCGGATACCTTTGTTAACGGCATGATTACCAGTGAAGATTTCCTTTATTTTATTATAGTAATATGTCTTTTTTTGTCGATGGCCGTCTTAAGATTGCAGGGGCGAAGGATGAAAACCGCTCCGCTTGCAATCGTCGGCAAATATGCCGCCGTATGGGCTATTGCAATCGTTTTGGGTTACTTTTCTTCGCGTCCGCATTTGATGGCCTGTTACGATGCAACCCGTACGAAATCGAATACCCTTACTCCCAACAGTCGGGATATAGTCAAAGAGATGAAAGGCGGATTGACGATTACGACTTATGTGAATCTTCTGGAACGTTTTTTCTGGATAGGGGTGCCCGGACATATAAACGAGGATTTGAAAATGTTTAAGCAGTATTTACGTTTCAAGCCCGAAATTAAAATGAAATACGTGTATTATTACGATACCGTCAGAAACGAGTCTTTGGAGCGGGAATTCAAAGGCTTGGATGCCAAGGGGCGGGCGATGAAAGTTGCGGAACTCAACGACATCAATCCGGGAAAAGTATTGGCTCCGTCCGAAATTCGAAAATTGATAGACCTTTCTTCCGAAGGAAACAGATTTGTGCGATTGGTTGAGCGGGAATCCGGAGAAAAGACATTTTTGCGCGTATTCGATGATAATATGATATTTCCTTATGAAATGGAAATCTCTTCGGCTTTTAAGCGTTTGGTGGCGAAAGTTCCGAAAGTGGGCTTTGTGTCGGGACATGGCGATCGCAGTATCGATACCTATAGGGAAAGGGATTACTCCATGTTTGCCGCCCATAAACCATTCCGTTATTCCTTGATTAATCAGGGGTTTGAAGTTGCATCCATAAGATTGACCGATAAGGTGGGGGAAGATGTGGACATTATGGTTATTGCGGATATGCGGACACCTTTTAATGAGGAGGAGATGGGGAATTTGGAGGATTTCGTGGAAAGAGGGGGAAATCTGCTGATAGTGGGGGAAGCCGGCCGGCAGGAGGTAATGAATCCTTTGGCGGAGAAATTCGGACTTCGGTTTTGTCCCGGACGCCTTGTTTCTCCTCAGGAGAATTTCCCGGCGGATTTGATAACGGCCGCGGCGACTCCGGAGGCAACGGAACTATCTTATCTATTGGGATTAATCCATGCTTATAACGGTGTCGTTACCATGCCCGGAGCTTGCGGAATCGACTATTCCGGAGTGAAAGACTATAAAACCTTCCCCCTGTTTAAAACCTCTCCCGATACCTGGAATGAGATGAAAACCGCAGATTTCGTGAACGACACGGTGCGATTGAATCCGGAAGCGGGGGAGAGGCTCGATTCTTATGTCGTAGGTTTGGCCTTATCCCGAAACAACAAAGAAAAAATGCAGAAAATTGCGGTACTCGGGGATGCGGATTGTATCGCTAACGGCGAACTCGGCAGAAATCGGAGCGGTATTACGGCCCTGAACTATTCCCTTATACAAGGCATATTTTCCTGGTTGGCCGACGGCAAAGTGCCTATCGATGTGCGACGTCCTTCGGCTCCCGACAATAAACTTTCGGTTTCGGAATCCGGGGCCTGTCGGATGAAGATTGTATCCATGGCCGTAATTCCGGGGATTGTTTTGCTGCTCTATCTTTGGATATGGATAAAACGCCGCAGCCGCTGAATTTTTCAATCGGAGAGCAACTATTTTATTGAAAACCAAACCGTATACAAATGAAAAAACAAATGTTATTTATAATTCTGTCGTTTTTACCTTTTATCGTTTACGCTCAGGAATTAAATCCCGGCGGGCAAACACAGAGCCATATGGGCGATAAGAACATCATGGTGGATCATTGTACGGGAATCTTCCATTACCGAGTCCCGCTTTACACTCTCGGTTCGGGGGATTTTGGGCTTAGTATATCGCTGGATTATCAGGCAAATGGAGTAAAGCGTTCTGCAATGCCGGGTATAATCGGTTACAACTGGGTATTGAATACGGATGGAATTATAACCCGGACGATTCGAGGAGGAATAGCGGATGAAGAAAATGAAATCGGATACTTATGGGCCGAGAATTGTCAAGGAGCCTTGCCTTTGGAACGGGATGTCGATAAAGTCAATAAGCGGGAACGGGATGGAGAGTCCGATATTTTTACGGCGGTTTTTCGAGACAGAACAGTGAATTTTATTATTCGTATGGATAAAGATAAGAAAATTTATGCCGAACCTTTGGAACGTACCAATATCCGTATAGATTGTAGACATTATACATCGGACAGGTGTGTCATAAGCGGGTGGACGATTACCGATGAAGACGGAACCCGTTATGTTTACGAAACTCCCGAATGGTTGTATAATATTAATACGGAAGAGGCTATCACCAGAAATAGTCTTCATAATAAAAATTATATATCTTCCTGGCATATGAGTCGGATCGAACCGATGAACGGCAAGCCCATCGTATTTTGTTATAAGGATAAAAAAGCCCAAATCAAATATAATTATCGAACTTCTGTAAAATACCATTACGGGCAACCTGTTAAAGAGCGAAAAGTCGATTTGGGAAAATATAAAAAAGATTTTCACAATGCACTTCGAGAAGCCATAATAAAAATGGAGTTTCTCAATTCGGAAATAAATATGAATAATGAACCGGGTTATTTAGATATGTATGGGAATTGGGTGGAAAATCCTTATTTTGAAATAAATAATCAAATTATAAGAACGAATCTCAGAGTTATGGGAATGATTTCTAATATCAAACTTGTTGTAGGTTCTGCGAATAATTTGCTTCATAAATTGAATGCTTGTATCGATTATTATGAGATTATAAATTCCATACATGCAAGATCTATCGTTTATCATCTGAAGGCTGCTAAAAGTTATATTATTTACGGTTTCACCAATATGGAAACATTGTCCGAGCGGGAAAGTTCGAATGTGATTTCCTTTATGCATTCTGTTCCTCTGCTTGAAAAAATCAAGTGCGGGGACAAAGAACTGACATTCGATTATACCGAAAATAACAAATTATATGAAATAATTTTATCGGAAATCACCGGACGCAGAGAATCTTCCGTCGTATTGTCCGGAAAGAGCAATTTGGATACGGTGACATTTAAGGATAGAAAGCATCATACGGTTGAAACGATACGGTTCGATTATTATTCTGCAGGACATGTGAGTTCTTGCGATCCCTGGGGATATTTCAGAGATTATCGTAAAGCGAATTATGATGTGGACATTGAATCGACAAAGTATCATTCTTTGAAAAAAATAGTTTTTCCTTACGGAGGGAGTCTGAATATAGATTACGAATCCAATAGCGCCGTTTATAAATTTGCTCCGAGAACCTCCGGTTTTATAACTCCTATAGGAGGTATACGGGTGAAATCCTTGGTTTTCCGGGATAGTCGGGGCGAAAGGGTGGATTCCGTATTATATGCTTATCCCCGGCCGGGGAAAATGGTATATGATTCTTATAACTGTCTTGATTTTGTCCGTTATGACGGTTTTACGGATTGGGTGAAACGTTCGGAGATCAATTCTTCGGGATATGCGTTTCTGAATACGGGAAATAACGGAGTATTTTATCCTTTTGTCATAGAAACTTCTTCCGGTAAAGGTATAAGGGCCTATTGGTTCCATATTCCTTCCGTATATTGTTATTGGGATGTGGAAGAACCGCTCCCCTATCCGTTTTGGTTGAACGGCTTGCCATTAGCGACAGCCGAATACGATGATAAAGGGAATTTAAAACGATTGTTGAAAAACAAATATTATACGGGATTGTCTTATAGGATGGGGATTAATTACAATTATTATTTTGAAGATAATGGAGATTATTTCGATACGGAGAAATATTGTTTTTCTTATCATTTCGAACTTCCCCAGCTAAAACCCTATGAATATTATCTTGATTACGAAGAACAGTCCGATTTTTTCCGGAAAATGAATCGTATTGTGCTTTATACGGATAAAGATCAGAGATATTATATCAATCCCTATGAAGATGTATTTTTAAATAATATAGCACCCCGCACCCATTGTATACTGCCTTTTCAAAACTATAATTTATGCTATGGCGGGAAAACTCTGTTGAAGGAACAGGTGGAATATCGATTCGAGAAACATCTTACCGATAAACCTTCTTACGATGATTTTAAAAAATTCGGTATGGGTATGCCTTATTTGAAAACGGAATATCATTACGATAATTCGGAAACTTTATTCGCTCCTACCCGAATAGTACGGAAAGATATTTTCGGAAATACGGTTACAGAAATAAAACTTCGTATTTCCGATATCAAGGCGACAGTGAGTCCGTTTATTTCCGGAATGAAGAAGGCTAATTTCATTTCTCCCATCATTAAGGAAATAACATTGGTAAACGGTAAATTGATAAGAGAAAATGTTGCGACTTACAGAGAATTTTCTTCCGGGAAGAAAACATCGTTTCTTCCTGTCGGTACATATTCTTACGGAACGATTCAACCACTTGCTTATACTCTGAAATTGCCTGTCGATAAACTTTTTACATATTCTGTCTCTGCCTACCGTAAGGAAATGGAAACGGACTACCGTGAAATAAACAACTTATACCTTCCTGTGAGTCATATGACATTGAATGAGCATTCTGCCACTGTTTATAATTCTTCGGGAGAGCGTCTTGTTTTGAAAGCGAAAAATGTGGGACCGAAAGATATTGCAGTTGTCGACAGATATAAATACATTGATGTTTCTCATATGAATGAGGTGATAGGTAATAATTTAAATCTAAAAAATATAAGTGAGTATTTCATTAAAACATACGAATATCTTACAAAAGCGGATAATAGCGGACAATGTCCCGGAATGCAACATGGAGTGGAATATATGAATTATACTCGAAGTGTTGAGCATAAAACGATGTTGAATGTTATTTCTGCAATGGCTTCCGGAAGAAGACCTCGCGATACTCAAAAATTTCAGTCGCAACTTGACAGTTTACGACAGGGAGATAATATTATTGTATGGAAATTCTATGCGATTTATATGGGAATTCTACAGAATGAACCGATTTTTGAAAGGAATTGTGATGATTTCGGGTTATTGGTAAATGCGATTATGAATCCGGATATGGTGAATTCGTTATTTTTTGAAAACCTTGTTCCCATAGATCCGGGAACTGTATTTATTCCGGACGAAGCGATTCAAATAACGTCTTTTTCCGGTTCGAAGCGATTCCGTATATATGTTTTGGCAAAGGGAGCAGGAGGCAGTATCCCTTATTCTATATATTATTCCAAAGGTAGATACGAGGGAAAAATAAATTTTTCCGGGCTTTCAGATTACGGTATTCAGGTTATAGAATTGGATTTAAATACTTATTCCGGTATAAAATCGTTTTGTCTGTATCCCCCGGTTGGGGTCTCTATGCTTGTGGCCGTTCCGGCGAATACGCTTTTCGAAGCCGTTTCCTATAATACGGATGGAAGTGTTTTTTGCAAATTCGACCATAGCGGAATGCTGGAACGTTATGAATACGATGCAGCGGGGCGTATTGTCCGTAAATACGATGGAAAAGGTAATATATTGGAAGAAAATATTTATAACCGGATTCTTCCTTGATAATTTTCGATCATATTTTTGAATGGAAATATAACTAACACTAAAACAGATATGTTATGAAAATACGTTTATCATACGTCTTTTTATTTTCAATTCTTTTTTTGTCGTCAATATGCGTATTCGCAGAAGATGTGACGGAAATCCCTCCGTCATTTACGAAGAGTCGTAATTTTACGGCCCGCAGGACTTATGTGGAGCCGTCTTCCGGTTCCGGAGCATTGAAATATTTTACGGACATAACCTATATTGACGGCTTCGGTCGCCCGCTTCAGAGTATTCAAGTGGGGGGAGCCGGATTGAGCGGATTCGATCTTGTTCGTCCTTTCAGCCATGTCCGGCGTGGAGGCCGAGAGCGTTCCTATCTTCCTTATGCCGTAGATGGCAATAATGGAGCTTTTGTCGAGAACGCTCTCTCTTCTTCGCGTTGGACGGGGTTTTCTTCGGAGGATCGGGGTTATGCTTTTACGGAGTTGATTTACGAGGGCGGTCCTCGGGACCGCGTTGTTTGCGAGACGGGTCCCGGTAAGTTATGGCATAGTCCCGGTAAGTGCGTAACGACGTCGTACGGCTATAACCGTGCAGGCGAGGTCCGTCTTTACCGTATCGGCCCCGGCGGGCGTTTGGAGTCCCATGGTTATTATGGTGCCGGTAAATTGGAACGTATTGCCGTTACCGACGAAGATGGCTTGATTCGTATCACTTATAAGGATTCCGATGGACGTCTTTTGCAGAGTGCGGAAGGCAGTTCGGGGGATATTTCGACGACCTGTTATGTGTATGACGACCATGGTTTTTTGCGCCGTGTGCTTCCCCCCGAATCCGTTCGTCGTATGCCGGTTTCTGGAAGTGTCGGAAATATTCCGGACGTATTGGGATACTATTACGAATACGACGGTTACGGTCGTAAGACCCTCGTTCGAATTCCGGGCAAAGAAGCGGAGTATTACGTATACGATAGCAAGGACCGGCTTGTTCTTATGCAGGACGGGAATCGTCGTCGTTCCGGACAATGGTCGTACACTCTTTACGATGAGCATAACCGTGTCGTTGAAAGCGGGGAGGTTGTTCTTAAGGGTAAAACCCGGGAGGTCCTTCAGGGGGAAGCCGGTTCCGTCTCGAACTATGTTCCTTCCGGAAACCGCGTTGCACAGCTTTTTAAGGTATATGATTCCTATGTTCCTGTCGCCGGCCATACGCCCCTCCCTTTTGTTCCGGCTCCGGGCTATTCGGCCGGTTACCGTACCCTTACTTCGGGCTTGGAAACGATGATTCTCAGACGTATTTCGGGGACGTCCGGCTGGCATGTTTCAACGTTTTATTACGATGATAAATGCCGTCCCGTTCAGCAGTCGGAACGCTATGGGGACGGGAGTTTCGTCCGTCGGGATATGCGTTACGATTTTTCCGGCCGTGTTACTTCCGTCCGGGAATGGCACAGGAGCTTATCTGGGAAGACGGCAGTCCTCGAAAAGGAGAATTACTACACGCCTCGTGGTTTTCTTCTTGAAACCCTCGTTTCTTTTAACGGCGGTCAAAAACATTCGATGCGCTTCTCTTACGATGAATACGGGCGTCATACGGGGAGTATTTACGGGAATACGCGTATTTCGTATTCTTATAATATCCGCGGTTGGATGACTAAAATAACGAGTCGTCCTTTTGTAAGCGAGTTGCATTATACGAGTCCCGACGGTTTCGGGCGTTCCCGTTATAACGGTTCGCTTTCGGGAATGCGTTGGTGGAACGGTAACGGCGGTCGGGGTTACGCTTTCTCTTACGACGGTCATAACCGTTTTCTCGGTGCATTGGGTCTTCGGGAGCGTAATGGTGTTTGGGAGGAAGACGGAGAGAGTTATACGGAACGGGCAATCCGTTACGATTCCGACGGGAATCTATTGGGGTTAAAACGTACGGCATCGGGGCATGTAGTGGACGATTTGGAGTATTTTTACGGTGGCGGCCGGTTGCAGGCATTGCAGGAAAATATCCGGACTGCTCTTCCGGGTGACGTATATGCAGGCGGAAAGAGTCTAAAATGCGGCTATGTTTACGATTCGAACGGCAATATGGTAAAAGATATGCGGCGGGGTTTGGAATTACGTTATAATTCATTAAATTTGTTGACAGAGGTAAGACGAGGGGGCGTAGTTTGCGCCCGTTATAGTTGGCTTTCCGACGGCACGAAGACGGGCGTTCGCGACGGAGGAGGTCTTAATGGAATGGATTACCGCGGTTCTTTGATATACGTAAAAACGGCCTCGGGTAGTCGTTTGTCGGAGGTTCATTTCGGAGAGGGCATGTTTTCGGTAAGTCCCGACGGGAGAGTCGATGTGAGGTGGTTTGTAAAGGATCATCTTGGCAGCGTCCGTGCGGTTACGGACGGTCAGGGTAATGTTTTGGAGCGCAACGACTATTATCCGTTCGGAGCGCGTCATCTCCGTTCGAATCAGGCGCAGAGCGTCAACCGTTACAAGTATAACGGTAAGGAGGAGCAGCGTACGGGCGGTTTGGGTTATTTGGATTACGGGGCCCGTATGTACGATGCTGCTTTGGGGCGGTGGTTTTCAGTAGATCCGTTGTCGGAGGGTAGTATGAGTATTACGCCCTACGGTTATTGCGGCAATAATCCTCTTGTCCGTATCG
>JBGZEX010000092.1:0-10845 GCA_041846495.1 Marinifilaceae bacterium | reverse complement strand
CGGTTTCTCATATCCGGCCAGCCAGATATAATGGATGTCACGGTGAAGGAGCTTTTCGATTTTCCGGCAGGAGTAGATGTTGTTCATATAGGCATACAGAATAACCTTGAGCATCATTTTGGGATGGTAAGGGCTGCGGCCGCATTCCTTATAAAACTTTCTGAAACTTTCAAGATTCAGGCTCTCAACCAGAGCGTCAACCATGCGCACCGGATCGTTCTTTGCAATATCCTCGTCAATTCTTTGAGGAAAAAGCAGTGTTTGGTTGGGATTGTAAGGACGAAAATGTAGCTTTGTCATATATAAAAAGTTATGCTTAAAGATACAAAATCTTTAGGTAATAACAAAGCCCCAGCTTGTGAAAGTCGGGGCTTTGTGCATAAAAAAAAGAGGTGTGCATTTTGACACACCTCCCCTTCTCAGAGCCCTCGGTATCGTACCGAAGACCGTTTCAATCCGGTATATCTTGCGGGCTCTTTCGATATATTATTTACGGTAGTCGTAAAATCCGATTCCCGTTTTGCGTCCCAAAAGATTGGCCCGCACCATCTTACGCAACAGCGGATGAGGACGATATTTTCCATCCCCGAACTCCCGGTGGAGGACTTCCATAATCGCAAGGCATACGTCGAGCCCTATCAAATCGCCGAGAGCAAGCGGTCCCATCGGATGATTGGCTCCTAATTTCATGGCTTCGTCGATTTCTTCGGCGGAAGCCACTCCGTCGGCCAATATGCCTACGGCCTCGTTCACCATGGGTATAAGGATGCGATTTACGACAAAACCCGGAGCTTCATCCACAGTCACAGGGGTTTTCCCTATCGTCTTCGCCAATTCGAATACTTCCCGGTAAACTTTCTCATCCGTCAATCGTCCTCTGATGATTTCCACCAGTTTCATCAGCGGAACGGGATTAAAGAAATGCATCCCCACTACCCTGTCGGGACGAGCGGTAGCGGCCGCCAATTCGGTAATCGAAAGGGAGGAGGTATTCGTGGCTAATACGGTTTCGGGTTTGCAGATTTCATCCAACTCCGCAAGCACTTTCTTTTTAACCTCCATATCCTCCGCTATGGCTTCTATGACGATATCGTATTCTTTACAGTCCTCATACGACATCGTCGTATGTATTCTTCCCAATATTTCCCGCTTCACGCCTTCCTCCATCTTACCCTTTTCCACCAAACGGGAAAGATTCTTCTCTATGGATTTATGCGATTTGGACAAAGAAGCCTCGGACCTTCCTTTTTGCAAAACATCATATCCGGACTGGGCAAAAGCCTGAACGACACCGCTCCCCATAGTTCCGGTTCCAACGATACAAATTTTCATAAGTTCAATTTTTAGATTCAATATTTTTCAATGTCCTTCGAACATATGCTTTTCTTTATTCAAGAAAGCCTGCATTCCTTTTTTCTGGTCGGAAGTAGCAAAACAAAGGCCGAACAATTCGGTTTCGAGAGCGATGGCGGTGTCCATATCCGCCTCCAATCCTCTGTTTATCGCCTCTTTGGCGTATTTCACGGCAATCGGAGCCTTGGATGCTATGGTTTTCGCCATAGTCACAGCTTCCTCCATAAGGGATTCGGCCGGAACCACCTTATTGACCAATCCTATCCTCAAAGCCTCCTCCGCTTTTATGACTTCGGCCGTAAATATCAACTCTTTGGCTTTGGCCGGACCTATAATCCGGGCCATCCTCTGAGTGCCCGAAAATCCGGGAGTAATTCCGAGTCCCGTTTCGGGTTGCCCGAATTTGGCTTTATCGGAAGCAATCCGTATATCGCAGGCCATGGCAAGTTCGCATCCGCCTCCCAAAGCAAAGCCGTTTACGGCGGCAATCACCGGTTTCTCCATCAGTTCCAATTTACGGAAAACGGAGGCACCCAACCGTCCCCAATCTCTTCCTTCATCGGGAGTAAGTCCGCTCATTTCGGCAATATCGGCTCCGGCAACGAAAGAACGGCCGGCCCCCGTAAGGATAACGACACGTATACTCCCGTCCGCAGCCAACTCGTCGACAACGACGCCCAATTCCTCCAAAACGGAGGAACTGAGCGCATTCAAAACTTCCGTACGATTTATCGTAACGATTGCTATATCGGTTTCTTTGGAAACCTGAATATATTTCATTTTATTGTCTGTTTTTACGTTCTTTTTCAAGACGTTCCGTCAACAGAGGAATAATCTTTTTCAAATCTCCTACGATTCCCAAGTCGGCGGTATTGAATATGGGAGCAAACTTATCCTTGTTTATCGCTACGATATAATCGGATTCCTCCATTCCGGCCAAATGCTGAATGGCTCCGGATATACCCATGGCAAAATACAAATCGGGACGTACGGTTTTCCCCGTTTGGCCCACCTGACGGTCGTGAGGCATTACTCCGGCATCCACCATTGCGCGAGAAGAAGAAACTTCGGCATTAAGCGTATCGGCAAGTTTTTGAAGCGATTCGAAACCTTCCTTGCAACCCACTCCCCGGCCGCCGGATATGAGTACGCGCGCTTCCGTAATGTCCACGAGTTCCTTGTCTTTCTTCACATTTTCCAATACCCGGACTTTGAACTTCGACTTGTCGAAAGCAACCGTCATCCGTTCGATTTCTCCCTTACGGCTTTCATCCTTAGGCCGCATGCGCATCACGCCCGGTCTTACGGTGGACATTTGCGGACGGTGTTCCTTACATAAAATCGTCGCCATGAGATTTCCGCCGAAAGCGGGACGCGTCATCATCAAATCCCCTTCGTCGGATATGTCCAAACCCGTACAATCGGCCGTAAGTCCCGTGGTTATCCTCGCGGACAAACGCGGTCCCAAATCCCGGCCTATGGTGGTTGCCCCTATCAAAAATATACTCGGTTTTTTCGTTTCTATAACCCGGGTAATCGCCTGAGCATAGGGTTCGGTTATATATTCTTCCAATTCTCTGTCCTCCACGTATATTACCTTGTCGGCTCCGTAAGCGAACAAATCGTTTGCCCGATCCGCTATATTATAACCCAATAATACGGCATTTACATTTTCATGCAATTTGTCGGCAAGCTCCCTGGCCTTGGACAAAAGCTCCAATGCTACATTCTGTATTTTGCCTTCGCGTTGTTCCACGAAAACGTATACGTCTTTATATAATGACTTATCCATCTCCTAAATTATAAATTTTTCCTTTAACTTTTCCACGATAATATTCACTGCTTCCTGAGGATCGACTTCGTAAATCTGACCGGCAGCCTTAGCTCCTTTGGTAAAGGATTTGAATACCCTTGTCGGAGAGCCGTTAAGTCCCAATTTGGATTCGTCCACATCGATTTTAGAGGCATCCCATATCTCCACCTCTTTGCCGTAAGCATCCACAATACCGTTCACCGACATATAGCGGGCATCGGCTGCAGCCGACAATACGGTAAGCAGACAGGGAGTGGAAACTTCCACCATCTGATATCCTTCTTCGGTCGCCTTCCGTATTCTCAATTTGGAGTTTCCGTCGTAATCGATTTTTTCCACATAAGATACCTGGGGAAGGTCGAGATGTTCGGCAATCTGAGGGCCTACCTGTGCGGTATCTCCGTCGATAGCCTGACGTCCGGTCATGATGATATCGTAATCGAGGGTCCTCAGAGCTCCGGCCAAAGCATTGGAAGTCGCAAGGGTATCGGCTCCGGCGAATTTTCTATCGCTCAAATGAATAGCCCTGTCCACACCCATAGCGAAAGCTTCTCTCAAAATATCGTCCGCCTGAGGGGGACCCATAGTTATCACCGTTACGTGAGCACCGAATTCGTCTTTCAGTCTCAACGCCATTTCCAATCCGCCCTTATCGTCGGGATTCATAATACTGGGTACGCCATCTCTTATAAGAGTCCCCGTAACCGGATCCAATTTTATTTCCGTAGTATCCGGTACCTGTTTAATACATACAATTATTTTCATCTTATAACTATAATTTACTTACCTAATAAATTAGCTGCGATAACCATACGCTGTACTTCGGATGTACCCTCATATATTTCGGTGATCTTAGCATCTCTCATCATTCTCTCTACCGGATATTCCCGCGTATAACCGTAGCCTCCGTGGAATTGAACGGCTTTAGTGGTGACTTCCATAGCGGTCTCCGCTGCAAACAACTTGGCATAAGCCGCATCTACGGAATAGGGTTGCTTCTGGTCCTTCTTATAAGCGGCCGCTCTGACCAAATAACGGGATGCCTGTATTTTGGTCTGAAGATCGGCCATCTGGAATTGGGTATTCTGGAATTTTCCCAAAGCCTTGCCGAACTGCTTCCTTTCCTTTACGTATTTTACGGTTTCATCCATAGCTCCCTGAGCTATGCCCAACGCCTGAGAAGCGATTCCTATACGTCCGCCGTCCAAAGTTTTCATGGCGACACCGAAACCGCCGCCCAATTTACCCAAAAGATTCTCCTTGGGTACGACACAGTTTTCGAATATCAACTCGCAAGTGGCGGAACCCCGGATACCCATCTTTTTTTCTTTTTTACCGATGGAGAATCCCGGAAAATCCCTTTCCACGATAAAGGCGGAAATTCCTTTGGTTCCTTTGGATTTATCCGTCATGGCCATTACGATATACACATGGGCATAGGCCGCATTGGTAATAAATATCTTGGAACCGTTGAGTATATAATTATCCCCTTCCAAGACGGCAGTCGTCTGTTGTGCGGAAGCATCCGTTCCCGCATTGGGTTCCGTAAGGCCGAATGCACCGATCCATTCTCCCTTAGCCAGTTTCGGCAGATATTTTTCTCTTTGGGCGGGAGTACCGAATTCGAAAATAGGAGTTGCGCACAATGAGGTATGAGCGGATACGATAACTCCCGTAGTAGCACATACCCGGGACAACTCTTCCACGGCCATGGTATACATCAGGTTATCCCCTCCCGCTCCGCCCAATTCCTTGGGAAACGGAATACCCATAATACCGAGTTTCGCCATTTTCTCGACGGTTTCGATAGGGAAACGCTCTTCCTCATCCACTTCTGCCGCCAATGGCTTTACCTCATTTTCCGCAAAAGATCTTATCATCTGCAGAAACAACTGTTGTGTCTTGTTTAAATCAAAATTCATACTTATTCAGTTATATATTTAACTTCTCATTTTTTCCAATTTATCCGATACGATCAATTTCGCCTCCGTATTTGCCTGAACGTCTTCGACGGTAAAATCCGGATGGATTTCCGTCAATACGATTCCTTCCGGCCGGATTTCCATAACTCCCATCTCCGTAACAATCATATCTACGGAAGCTTTAGCCGTCAGCGGCAGAGTACATTCTTTCAATATTTTGGGCTTTCCCTTAGCCGTATGCTCCATAGCCAGTATCACCTTTTTGGTTCCCGTCAACAAATCCATGGCTCCGCCCATTCCCGGAGCTTTTTTCCCGGGGATTATCCAATTGGCGAGATCTCCTTTCTCATCCACCTCGAGAGCTCCCAATATACTTACATCCACATGGCCGCCCCGAATGATTCCGAATGACGTAGCGCTGTCGAATCCGGCAGCTCCCGGCGCAGCCGAAATGGCACCTCCCCCGGCATTGATATAATCGGGGTCTTCCTTTCCCGGTTCGGGCGTAGGCCCTATGCCGAGGAGCCCGTTCTCGGTCTGAAGTATTACGTTAATCCCCGGTTTCAAATAATTAGGCACCATAGTAGGAAGTCCTATACCGAGATTGACCACATCTCCGTCTTTCAATTCCAAGGCCACGCGTTTGGCAATAACCTCTCTTATCTGTTCTTTATCCATAATGTTTAGGTTTTTATTATTTTCCGTTTATTTTTCTGTCCAATTCCTGAGCTATAAAAGAGCCCACGTCATCCGCATAGGTATTCACTCCGAATCCGGCATCATATCCCAATTCCTTTGCCAATTCATGGGTAATACGGGGACCGCCGCATACCAAAATGACCTTATCCCGCAAACCTTCGGCTTCCAACATCTCCACCAATTCGATAAGATTCTTAATATGCACGTCTTTCTGGGTAACCGTCTGGGAAACCAAAAGAGCATCCGCCTTCACTTCTATGGCTTTGGCTATAAATTCCTCATTGGGAACCTGGCTGCCCATATTGAGAGCGTTGAACATATCGTATCGTTCCAATCCGTAATGCCCTGCGAACCCTTTCATATTCATAATGGCGTCTATACCTACGGTATGGGCATCCGTTCCCGTACTCGCACCTATTATCGTTATCGGTCTTCCTATACGTTCCCGTATGAAATTATCCGTCTCTTCCATACTCCATTTTACGGAATCCACCTTAGGAACATAAATATCGGTATAATCCACCGTGTGTTGACAACTTCCGTAGCAATTAAAAAACGTAAAACCCTTTGTCAACTCCTTATGATAGACAATCTGGGGATTGTCGAACCCCATCTTTTTCATCAGTTGTTTGGCCGCTTCCACCGCTTCGTCTCCCTCTTCCACGGGGAGAGTGAAACTCAGCTGGGTCTTGCCGTCGTTCATCGTATCGCCGTAAGGCTTTATCTTTTTCAGGTCCAACGTTTGATCGAAATCGTTGGATTCCGTCGAATACAATCCTCCACTCATATCCGTTGAATTAATATCGGTTTTTCATCAAATCAATAAAAGGATTATAATAATCCGTCCCCTTCACACTTACCCCGGCCAATCCTTTACCTCCGTTTTTAGGACGTTTGACATCCGCAAATATACCTTTTTCCAAAGCAGTAAACAACCCCTCCTTATCAATCTCTTCCAATAATGCTATCGTATTATCCAAAACCAGCCGTGCCCGGGATTGTATAATACCGTCTTTTTTAAACTCCACCTCTTCTCCTATCGATTTCATATTATTGAATATGTATTTGGCATTTTCGATCGAAAGGTAACGGTCGGACATAAAGGGGGTATGTATGGCCTCCGTAGGCATTCCCAATAACTGTATGCCCTGGGATGTCCATATCCCGATTATATTGAAAAGAGCATCCTGTATATGTCCCTTAAAAATATTTCCCGTCATAAATTTCGTAGGAGGCATATATTTCAAAGTAGCTCTGGGAAATATCTCCCGGGTCATTTGAGCCTGTGCCAACTCCATCAGGAATCCGTTTTGCAAATCGGGATCCATTTCGAAAGCATGCCCCAAGCCCATTTGCTCTTCGGGAAGTCCGGCCATAAGCGCCAACTGCTCGTTAATAAAATCCGAAGCCAATACCGTATGTGCCTGCTCTACGGCATCGGCCGTCGTCAGGTAATTATCCTCTCCGGTATTGATAATAACACCTGCAAATCCGTTGATTACCCGCGACATATACTGGTCTACAAGGGTACGCTGCATATTGATATCCCGGAAAAGGATTCCGTACAAGGCGTCGTTCAACATCACATCCAAACCTTCGAGGGCTCCCATTACGGCTATTTCCGGCATACACAAACCGGAACAATAATTGCATAAACGGATATAACGGTTCACTTCCTCTCCCACCTCATCCAAGGCTTTACGCATAATCCGGAAATTCTCCTGAGTGGCGAAAGTTCCTCCGAAACCTTCGGTAGTGGCTCCGTAGGGAACATAGTCCAAAAGACTTTGTCCCGTAGTACGGATGACCGCTATCACATCGGCTCCCTGGCGGGCGGCGGCTTGAGCCTGAACGACATCCTCATATATATTACCCGTAGCCACAATCACATACAAATAAGGACGGGGCCCCTCCCCTATACGCTTGATATAATCCTCCCTCCGCTTACGGTTTTTACGGATTTTATCCATACTCGCATTCACATAAGGTCCGAGTGCCTCTTCTATCTCCCGGGGGCTATGAAAAGGATATGCGGTGATATCCATTGCCGAAGCCCCTACCTTCTCCGCTATTTCCACAGGTGAAAGCCCCGTTTCGATAACGGCATTCCCCAAAAAGAAAAGAATTCCCCTTTCAAGCCCTCCCTTATCTTTTATATCGTCCACAATCACATTAGGCAAAGGAACGGCATTTTCATCCACTCCGTCCACGCCGACTAACCTGCTCAAGGTACGCTCTACGGCAACCGTCGTATAGCTTTCGACAAAATCCTGAACTCCGGCAGCTATGCTCATAGATAATTCCCGTGCATACTGTACTTTGCTAAAATCTATCCCTAATTTACTCTTCTGCATATTATTTCGTTTCTATAAAAATCATTCCGTTTTAAGATAATGCTCCGCGCGTTCCAAGAATCCGGCATTTATACCCAAAATACGGGATATGCGGATGGCTTCGTGAGCAACATCGCCATCGGTATTTTCTTCCAAAGAATAATCTATATAATCATTGAGGCGGTCTACTCCCAAACTGCCTTTCACCTTATCTTCCATAAATCCTTTCACCCGCAATTTCCGGCAAGAACTTCGAATACCTCCGTAATGAGTAGTCACTAAGGCCATGACTTTATTCTCTTCCAAAAAATCCAACATTGCATTTACAATGGCCACTCCCTCCGTAGGATTGGTGGTACGGGCAGGTTCGTCGATAAGGGCTATGATTTCCTCCCCTTTTTCCACCCGGTTTACCATCTCGTCCAACTTCATCATTTCCGAACCGAAAGAAGAAAGTCCGTTCATTTCGTCCTGTCCGTCTCCCATCGATATACGGATGGAAGAAACCGGATGCATTTCCGCATATTTCGCAGGTACGTAAAATCCGAATTGCATCATATAATAAGCCAATGCTACGGTTTTCAACAAAACGGACTTCCCTGCCATATTGGCTCCCGTTATCAATACAGGCCCTTTTCCCATACTTATGTCTACCGGTTGAAAACACTTCCCCGCTCCGGCCAAAACTTCTTTTAACATCGGATTGAATAGCCCCGTAAAAACCGTTCCGGAATCCGAAATACGGGGTTTTGTCAAATTCAAACGAAAAACCAGACCGGCCTTTGCCAAAACGATATCTACCCGGGCAACTCCCTTAAAAGCCTTATCCAAATTCACCGCATAAGGTTTCAACCGGTCCGACAACATCCTGCGAATATTATCCTCTATTTTCAGACATTCTATCCTCAAATGTTCCGCTTCCCCGCTCTCCTCATTATTCAATTTCTTGAGAGCTGCCCGAAGCGAAGCCAATTCGGGAGAATATGCATCGTATATATAAAAATGAGGAATCCTCTTTTGTTCGGGGTCCAGTATGCGAATCACCTCTTCCAAACCGGGGATAGGGATAAAATCTATTCCGGAAGCCTCGCATAATTCCCGTATGGATTCGGACAATATGGCAAAATTTTTTATCTCGAACAGCTCCACATCGTCCCTGACGGATTTCTCTTTCAACCGCCCGATAGTATGTCCGATATCCCTGACCTGCATAAGTTTCATTCCAAGCATGGAAAGCCTGTCCGCATTCTCGGGTTTCCCGACAATCGAACACATATGTTCCGTTTCTTCTAAAACGGAATTTACAGATGTCGCATCGGTCATAAAAGGAAGAGAAAAAAGCATTCGTCTCCCTGCCCCCGAAAGAATTTCCATCCCGTCGGCAATATGCCGAAGCCCACTTACAATATCGACGACATCGCTCAAAACCATAGTCAAATTCTTTTTACATCGTATACCGGTATTCCCAAAGCCTCCTGCAAAGCTTCTTTCAATCGGTCGGAATCCAGACGGAATCCGTTAGGAGCCAACGGATTTATGGTTACAGCCAACAATTTCGAGCACAATAAGGCATACATCCTTCCTCCGCTACGAATAAAGGCATTATAAACGTCATAGGAAGCGAAAACTCTCGTAAAATCCCGAATAATCAAATCCGTATTCTCTTTTTGTATCCTGAGAAAATTCAAAAACTTATCGCTAATCACTCCCGGAACATAAAGCCGGTGTCCGTATCTGAAAAGATCTTTTTTACGCCGGTCCAGCATAAAAACGGAAGCTATACCCAAATCCCTCACCTCTCCGTTCTCATCCACGGCCCACAAACCGCTATCTATTTTCATCAACCTATCCGCCAGCGTTTTATCCGCCCTTTGAAGCCGAATCAATTCGTATATATAAGCCGTACGTCTGACCAACGAAGGTATATTAGCCGACACCGCAGCTCCCGTGGCCAATATCATAGCCTGGGTTACGGCCGGAGATGCCGGGCTCAATCGCGACAGAGCTCCGTCCACGATAGTGGTCTTCACGCCGAAACATCCCATTCTATCAATCATGTTTTTAAGACCGGCCGTATCCGAAGGTCCCGACAATAAAACTTTTCCGGAAGAAACGGCTCTGGCCGTCACCATACGCCCCAATGCGGTGTATTCCTCGCTTACATCCATAATCTCCGCCACTAATCTCCGGCTTCTATAATGTTTTTCGGAGGTGACGAACACCATTCCTTCGGGTATGCTTATTTCCGGTTTCGGGGTTTGTGTAACCTGATCGCTCTTCTCTCCGTCTATTCCGATAGAGGTGAGGGCAAAATCCTCCACCCTCCCTCTCAATCGTCCCAATACGTAATTCAAACACTCGGTTTTACCCGTATTCTTATCGAGGCCGACGATGGCGACACTCTTATAATCCGATATTTTATCGACAAAGGGCACCGGTAGAAATTAATGCAAGTTACGTTTATGCCTCATTAAATCTTTGGGTTCCAAGCTTAGCTGTTCTCCCGCCAACAAACCGGCCACTCCTTCTTTACGTTTACGTTCGCATTCCGGACAATGACATTCCTCGCGATAATCTTCCGGTTCGGTATAAGTGGTAATCACACCTTCGTAATTGCGAAGCACCACCCTGTGCGGAGATTGCGACACCATATAATTGGGCATAACCGGTATCTTGCCTCCTCCCCCCGGAGCATCCACAACGAAGGTGGGAACGGCATAACCGG
>JBGZEX010000091.1:0-22872 GCA_041846495.1 Marinifilaceae bacterium | reverse complement strand
GTGGATACCCAATATACTATTTACTTTTATTGCTGCCGCAACTTACAAAACGGCTCCAAGGTAACTCCTTGCAGAATTAAATTATTTTAAAATGAGAGAAAAAAATCAAATGAGAACAGGCAGACCCCGTCGGGATGACGGGAAGAATGTGAGATACGGAAAAGACAGAGAAAGACGTTCGGAAAGGAGACGGGAAACGAAAGGTTTTCGGGAAAAAGAAGAAGGACAGAGTCGAGGAGGTGTGAATGCGGGGAGATTTCGGAGAGGAGGGGCCCGTAGAGCAAACGTAAGAGAGGTCGGCGGAATGTCGGGGAGAGATGGAATGAAATCCTCCGCAAAGAGACCTTTGCGACGTAATTTCGGAGAAAATGCTTCTTATAGGGAAGAAAGTTGTAAAACTCGGAATAACCGTAGACCGTATGGGGTGAGGCACAGAAACGACCGAACGTACGAAGGTCGTACCGACAGGTCCGACAGAACTTATGCCAAAGAAAAATTCTTTAGAAAGCCTAAGGCTACTCCCTTCGATAGAGGAAAGGGAGATTATGAATATTACGATTACGGAACCCGTTCTTTTAAACACAGCAGGAAGAGAAATGTGCCTTCTTCGGCAAGCGAAGGAGAGAATTTCGTAAAATTGAACGAAGCGGACAAACAACTTTTAAGGGAGCGGCATTACAGTAAGAAAAAACAGGAAGAGCATAAACGCAAAAGTTTGGATTTGACCGACGAAGTGCGTTTGAATCGGTATTTATCGATGAGCGGCATATGTTCTCGTCGGGAAGCCGACGAAATGATAGCAGCGGGTAGAGTTAAAGTGAACGGTACGGTCGTTACCGAATTGGGAGTTAAAGTCAAACTCGGCGATGAAGTGGAGGTAGACGGGAACCGCATATTCCCCGAGCGCAAAGTGTATATTCTGCTCAATAAACCTAAGGATTATGTGACGACGATGGACGATCCTTTGGAAAGGAAAACCGTAATGAGTTTGTTGGAGGGAGCATGTAAGGAAAGGATATATCCCGTAGGCAGGCTCGATCGTCAAACGACGGGTTTGTTGTTATTGACAAACGACGGAGAGTTGACGAAAAAACTTACGCATCCCAAATACGACCGAAAGAAAATCTATCAGGTATCTCTCGAGCGGAGATTGGAGTTGTCCGATATGCAACAAATACGTGCCGGTATCGAACTCGAAGACGGTTTTATCAATGCCGACGATATCGGGTATGTGAGCGATGACGGCAAAGAAATAGGTTTGGAAATACATTCCGGAAGAAACCGTATCGTACGACGCATATTCGAGCATTTGGGTTATAAAATCGTAAAGTTGGACAGGGTATATTTTGCGGGACTGACTAAAAAGAATCTTCCGAGGGGAGAATGGCGTTTTCTTACACAGGAGGAAGTGAATATCCTAAAATATTATTGAAAAACAGGGATGAGTTTGTGTTGGTATGCAATATATACGGCATCTCGAGCGGAAAAGAAAGTAAAACAGGCATTGGATGAAGCGGGGATAGAAAATTATCTGCCTTTGCGGGAAGAAATTCGTTTATGGAGCGACCGTAAAAAAAAAGTGAGATTACCCTTGATACCGTCCTATATTTTTGTCCGTATCCTTTCGTCGGATATGAGCAGGGTATTAAAACAAAGAGGAGTTGTCTGTTTTATAAAAGAAAACGGAATTCCCTGCTCCATTCCGGATTATCAAATGGAGCGTTTTCGCAAGGTCGTAGATAATACGGAGGATGAGTTGGATTTCACCTCACAGAATATAGAGATCGGAGATAATATAGAAATTATTCGAGGCGAATTGAAGGGATTTGTCGGAGAATTGGTGGAGATAAGGGGAAAATACAAGTTGGCCGTACGCCTCGAGGGTATCGGTTGTCTTTTAGCTTCCGTACCGATGAGTTGTGTAAAAAAAATTAATATTGATTAATTTATGATTTATAAAGAAACATCCTTGCCGGGAGTTATAGAAATAAAGCCGGACGTATATTCCGACGAAAGAGGATATTTTTTTGAATCTTATTCCCGAAGGATATTGGATGAAAAAATAGGGAGAATCGATTTTGTTCAGGATAACGAATCTTTTTCCGCCTATGGCGTTTTGCGGGGACTGCACTACCAGACAGCTCCGTACGAACAGGCAAAGCTCGTACGTGCGGTCAGCGGTCGTATACTGGATGTAGCCGTGGATATCCGTAAAGAATCTCCTTCTTACGGACATTATGTTTGTGTGGAATTAAGCGGCCGAGATAAAAACATGTTATTCATTCCCCGAGGATATGCCCACGGTTTCGCCGTTTTAAGCGAAACGGCCGTCGTTCAGTACAAATGCGATAATTTTTACGCTCCCGGTTACGAAGGGGGTATTCGTTTCGACGACCCTTATTTGAATATCGATTGGAGAATTCCTGCCGATAGTTTGATTTTATCGGATAAAGACAGGAAGCATCCTTTTTTTAACGACAGAAAAAAATAAGATATGGCGAATATTTTGGTAACGGGTGCAAACGGACAATTGGGAAGCGAAATTCGGCATCGCGGTTTTTGCTCTTTGGACGATGTGTTTTATACGGGTTCCGAAGAATTGAATATAAGAGATTCGGATGCCGTGCGGACTTTCATATGCGAAAATGAAATCGATACCATTATCAATTGTGCCGCTTATACGGCGGTGGATAAAGCGGAGAAAGAGCCGGAAAAAGCCGAATCCGTGAATGTAAAAGGGGTGAGAAATCTGGCGAAGGTAGCAGCGGAAGAGGATTGCCTGCTCATCCATATATCCACGGATTATATTTTCGACGGCAATAGCGATCGGCCCTACATGGAAACGGATGTCCCGCATCCCTTGAATGTATACGGATGTACCAAATTACGGGCGGAGGAAGAAATTCTCAAATCGGATTGTCTGTACATTATCATAAGGACATCCTGGCTTTATTCGGCTTATGGAAATAATTTCGTAAAAACCATGCTGCGACTTATGTCGGAGGGGAAATCCCTGTCGGTAGTAGACGATCAATTCGGTTCGCCTACTTATGCGGGAGATTTGGCGGATGCCATATTGATGATATTCAATAATTCGGATTTGTTGGATGATGAAGGGATATATAATTTTTGCAATTCCGGTTGTTGTTCTTGGCACGAATTGGCCACGGCCATAGCCGAAGAATGCGGATACAAGGGAGAAATCAAGGCCGTTCCTACTTCCGATTATCCTACGGCTGCTCTACGGCCTCCTTATTCCGTATTGAATACGGATAAGATAAAAAAACATTTCGGCATAGAGGCTCCGAATTGGAAAGATGCTCTGAAACGATGTATAAAAGAAATAAATAAAAAATGATTACTGTTTCGAATTTAGAAATACAATTTGGAAAGAAAGTTTTGTTTAAGGATGTAAATCTGAAATTTACACAGGGGAATTGTTATGGAATTATCGGTGCCAACGGAGCGGGAAAATCGACTTTGTTGCGAATGATAAGCGGGGATTTGGAACCTACGAAAGGGAATGTGATTTTCGGTCCGGGAGAACGTTTGTCCGTGCTCCGGCAGGACCATTTTGCCTATGACGAATGGACGGTGATGAATACGGTTTTATCGGGTTATACCACTCTTTGGAAGGTTATTTGTGAAAAAGACACCATCTATGCCAAAGAGGAGTTTTCCGATGCGGACGGAATCCGAGCTGCGGAATTAGAAGAGAAATTTGCCGAGATGAACGGGTGGAATGCGGAAAGCGATGCCGCCAATTTACTGAGCGGCTTGGGCGTAAAGGAAGATCTGCATTACGTTCAAATGAAGGAATTGAGCGGAAAACTCAAAGTGAGGGTGCTTTTGGCACAAGCTCTTTTCGGTCAGCCGGATAATTTGCTGTTGGACGAGCCTACCAACGATTTGGATATCGAAACTATTATGTGGTTGGAAAACTATCTGTCCAATTACGAACATACCGTATTGGTGGTGTCTCACGACCGGCATTTTCTGGATTCCGTATGTACGCATACGGTAGATATAGATTTCGGGAAAGTCACACTTTTTGCGGGCAACTATAGTTTTTGGTACGAATCGAGTCAGTTGGCCTTGAAACAAATGCAGGCGAAGAATAAAAAAGCCGAGGAACGGAAAAAAGAACTGTTGGAGTTTATCGCCCGTTTCAGTGCCAATGTCGCAAAATCCAAACAGACGACGAGTCGTAAGAAAATGTTGGAAAAACTCAATATCGAAGAAATTATGCCTTCGACCCGGAAATATCCCGGTATCATTTTCACTCCCGAACGGGAGGTGGGAAATAATGTATTGGATGTTCGCCGGATGTCGAAGAAAGTGGAGGACGGCGTTTTATTCGACGGCGTGGAATTCAAGGTGGAAAAAGGGGATAAGATCGCTTTCGTATCCCGAGATCCTCGTGCCATGACTTCGCTTTTTGAAATCATAACGGGAAATATGAAGCCGGATACGGGCGATTATACTTGGGGAGTTACCATAACCCCGGCCTATCTTCCTTTGGATAATTCGGCCTATTTCGACACGGATATGACTCTCGTGGAATGGTTGGGACAATTCTCTCAAGATACGTCCGAAACATTTTTAAGAGGATTTCTCGGAAAGATGCTGTTTTCGGGAGATGATATCTACAAAAAAGTAAGCGTTTTGTCGGGAGGCGAGAAAATGCGCTGCATGATTGCCCGCATGATGCTTACCAATGCCAACGTACTCATCCTGGATTCTCCGGCCAATCATTTGGATTTGGAATCCATACAGGCGTTTAACAATACGCTGATTAATTTCAAAGGAGTCGTCCTTCTGCATTCCCACGACCACGAATTCATCCATACCGTAGCAAACAGGATTATCGAACTTACTCCGAACGGCATTGTCGACAAACGAATGGATTTCGACGATTATATAACGAACGAGGCATTGAAGGAACAACTTGCATCCATGTATGAAAAAAAATCCTAACTTTGTTTCGAATAATAGATATGGTAATTTAAACATAGGAAAACATGAAATTATTAGAAGGTAAGACAGCTCTCATTACCGGTGCCGCCCGGGGTATAGGCAGAGCCATTGCATTGAGATTTGCGGAGGAAGGAGCCAATGTGGCTTTTACCGATTTGGCAATAGACGACAATGTGCGGGAAACGGAAAAAGCGATTGCCGCTTACGGAGTAAGGGCCAAAGGTTATGCTTCCAATGCCGCCAAGTTCGAAGATACCCATAAAGTCGTGGAAGAGATTCATAAAGATTTCGGGCGTATAGACATTCTGGTAAACAATGCCGGTATCACGCGCGACGGACTTATGATGCGGATGAGCGAAGAGCAATGGGATATAGTGATTAACATCAACCTGAAATCGGCTTTTAACTTTATTCATGCCGTAACTCCGGTGATGATGCGGCAGAAATCGGGCAGCATCATCAATATGAGTTCCGTTGTAGGCGTATCCGGCAATGCGGGGCAGGCGAATTATTCCGCTTCCAAAGCCGGAATGATCGGATTGGCCAAGTCTATGGCCAAAGAGGTCGGTTCCCGGAATATCCGGGTGAATGCGATTGCACCGGGATTTATCATTACCGATATGACGGGAGCCCTTTCGGAAGATGTTCGCAAAAAATGGGAGGAACAAATCCCGCTCCGTCGCGGAGGAAAACCGGAGGATGTGGCGAATACCGCCTTATTCCTGGCTTCCGATCTTTCGTCCTATGTCAGCGGACAAGTCATCCACGTTTGCGGCGGAATGAATACCTGAATTTCGGAGAAACTTTCCCAAGTCCGACAAGAGCGGATTTCAAATGTTTTTTGAAAATGAACTCAAGAGCGGATTCCGGGGCGTCTCCAATGGAATAATCGATATCTTACCCAAGTTTACGAATTTTAGCGTATTCTTGGGTAAGTTCATATAGGTGCATCCGGAACGCCTAACCGCAGTTATGGCATAGCCTCAAGATATAATACGAAGTCGCAATTTGCCGTAAAATTCCAGTATCGCCGCATTCCCGGATAAGTCGGCATTTGTAATTAGATTCGCTATAAATTGAGCATCGTTTATATATTTTGCAATCTGTATATTGCAAAATATACAATTCGCAACTATCTTTGTGAAGAAAACAGGAAAAATGGAAAGTTTATATGTCACATATAACCTCCTATTAAAGGAACGTATTTCTAAAATCCGCAGAGGATTGCTTACGACCATCGATCGTAATTCCCGTTTGATTGCGGTAAAAGGAAGCCGGGGGGTAGGGAAGACCTCTTTTCTTTTGGAATACGGCAGGACTTATTTCCCGGACGACAATCGTTGTTTGTATGTGAATGCAAACAATTTATTTTTTCAGGCAAACGGGATAGCCGATTTTATAGCCGGATTTTATGCCAAAGGCGGAAGAATTTTATTGATGGACCAACTCCATAAATACATCGGCTGGGATAAGGAACTCGAAGCTTGCTATCATTCTTGTCCCGATCTTCGTGTCGTATTTACGGTATCTTCTACGGTAAGAGTAAAATCCAACCCCAATATAGGCGGTATCGTCAGTATGTATAATCTTAAAGGATTGTCTTTTCGGGAATTTATAGAGTTGGAGACCGGACATAAATTTCCGTTTTTTTCATTTGAAGATATTATAAAACACCATGAAGAAATAGCGCATTCCATAACTTCCAGGGTACAGCCTTTTTTATATTTGGATGCTTATCTCAAATACGGATATTATCCGCTTTATCTCGAAGAGAAATCCTATCTGGATTACCTGCTGAAAAATATCAATTTGTTATTGGAATTCGATATTCCCTATACCAGACAAATCGATTTGGCCTATTTGCCGAAATTGAAGAAATTACTTTATCTCTTGGCAAATAATCACGGAGGAGTGAATATTACGCAATTGAGCCGGGAAATCGGAGTCTCCCGTGCAACCGTTCTGAATTATCTTCACTATATGAAGGATGCCCGGTTACTGACACTTTTATTCGATGTAAAAAATAAGGATACGGATAACCGTAAACCCAACAGGGTTTATATGCATGATCCCAATTTGCTCAATGCCGTTTGTCTCGAAACCGTTGACGATGCGGCATTGAAAAAATCTTTTTTCCTTTCCCAGATATGCGGGATTTGTGATGTCGATTATGTGCCTTATGCCGATTTTTTAGTAAATGGGACACATGGTGTAAATCTCATAACCTCCGTTTCGAATTTTAAACTGAACAAAAAGCTTATTTTTTTAGACGATAAGATATTATCCGGAAAAGGAAATAAAATCCCCTTATGGTTGACGGGATTTTTATATTGAAATTGAAAGATGAATAATAATTTAATTTGGAATTGAAAATGGCAAAAGAAAAGAAATTCATTACTTGCGATGGGAATGCGGCAGCAGCCCACATTGCATATATGTTTAGTGAAGTATCTTGTGTTTATCCCATTACTCCCTCTTCACCCATGGCGGAAAATGTAGACGAATGGGCTCTGAAAGGAAGGAAAAATCTTTTCGGAGAGGAAGTACGGGTAGTGGAAATGCAATCGGAAGGCGGTGCGGCCGGGGCCGTACACGGTTCGCTTCAGGCCGGGGCTTTGACGACTACTTATACGGCTTCCCAGGGATTGCTTCTGATGATACCGAATATGTACAAAATAGCCGGAGAACTGCTTCCCTGCGTGTTTCACGTTTCCGCACGGGCATTGGCGACGCATGCTTTGAGTATATTCGGAGATCATGCCGACGTATATTCCACGCGGCAGACCGGATTTGCCATGCTGTTCTCCGGTTCCGTTCAGGAAGTGATGGATTTGTCGGCCGTATCTCATTTGGCTACCATAGAATCCCGGGTTCCGTTTATGAATATTTTCGACGGTTTCCGTACTTCCCATGAAATACAGAAGGTGGAGGCTCTCGAAGAAAACGATTTACGTCCTTTAATCGACGAAAAAGCCTTGAATGAATTCAGAAACAGGGCATTGAATCCGGAAACTCCCGTCACGAGGGGTACCGCCCAAAATCCGGACGTATATTTTCAAGGTAGAGAGGCTTGCAATAAATTTTACGATGCGGTACCCTCCGTGGTAGAGAGATATTTGGATGAAATCGGGAAAATAACCGGAAGAAAATACGGTTTGTTCGATTATTACGGAGCTCCCGATGCGGAAAATATCGTTATTGCCATGGGTTCGGTAACGGAAACCGTAAGGGAGGTTATCAACTATAAAAATTCCCGGGGAGAAAAATCCGGAATGGTGGTCGTACACCTTTATCGTCCCTTCTCGGCCGAACACTTTTTGAATGCAATACCGGCAAGCGTAAAACGTATTGCGGTTTTGGACAGAACCAAAGAGCCGGGAGCTAACGGCGATCCTCTATATTTGGACGTAAAAGAAGTATTCTACGGAAAAGAAAATGCGCCGATGATAATCGGAGGCCGTTACGGAATGGGTTCCAAGGACGTAACTCCTTCCCAGATTCTCGCTGTTTACAACAATTTGGCAATGAATGAGCCGAAGAATAATTTCACCGTAGGAATCGTGGACGACGTTACTTTCAAATCTCTTCCCGTAGGTCAGGAAATCAAAGTTACGGGAAGCGACGTATACGAAGCCAAATTCTACGGCTTGGGGTCCGACGGTACGGTGGGAGCCAATAAAAACTCCATTAAAATCATAGGAGGGGCTACCGATAAATATTGTCAGGCGTATTTCGCATACGACTCCAAGAAATCCGGGGGATTTACGGCTTCTCACCTGCGTTTCGGCGATACTCCCATACGTTCTACTTATTTGGTGACCACCCCCGACTTCGTTGCCTGCCACGTGCCTTCTTATATTTATAAATACGATGTACTCAAAGGTTTGAAAAAAGGAGGATCTTTCCTCTACAACTCGCTTTGGGACGAAGAGGATACGAAAAAGCATTTCCCCGATGCGATGAAGCGTTATATTGCGGAAAACGAGATAAAGGTATATATCATCAATGCTACGAAAATAGGGCAGAAACTGGGGTTGGGAAATCGTACGAATACGATTATGCAGTCCGCATTTTTTAAGATCACCAATGTAATACCTTATGAGCTGGCCGTAAAAGAAATGAAGGCTGCCATTCTCAAATCTTACGGTAAGAAGGGAGAAGCCGTTGTCAATATGAACTATGCGGCAGTGGACGAAGGAGGATTGGATGAAAATCTCGAAAGAATCGCAATCCCGGAAGAGTGGAAGACCATAGTTCCCGCTGCGACGACAGTCGGGGATTCCGCTTCCCGTCCCGAATTCATCACCAAGGTGGTAGATGTAATGAATGCACAGGAAGGTGATTCCTTGCCTGTAAGCGCTTTTATCGGGAGAGAAGACGGAAGTTTCCCGCAGGGCACTTCCAAATACGAAAAGCGCGGTATCGCCACCAATGTTCCGATGTGGATAACGGACAATTGTATACAGTGCAATCAATGTGCCTACGTTTGTCCCCATGCAGCAATCCGCCCGTTTTTATTGACGGAAGAAGAAAAGAGCAAGGCTCCTCAGGGCTTGACTGCCAAAAAAGCCATCGGAAAAGAATTTGCCGGCTTGGAATTCCGTATTCAGGTTTCTCCTTTGGATTGTACGGGATGCGGTAATTGTGCGGATGTATGTCCGGCTAAGGAAAAAGCTTTGGTGATGTCTCCTTTGGAAGAACAGTTGGATAATGTGAAATCTTGGGATTATTTAAACGATAAAGTGGGTTATAAAAAAGTTGCAGAGCCCAACAATGTCAAAAATTCCCAGTTTATCCAGCCTTTGTTCGAATTTTCCGGAGCTTGTGCCGGTTGCGGAGAAACTCCTTATATAAAATTGATTACCCAATTATTCGGGGAGCGCATGATGATAGCCAATGCTACCGGTTGCTCTTCGATTTACGGAGGTTCCGCTCCCACGACCTCTTATTGTACGAATGATAAAACCGGAAGAGGACCTTCTTGGGCCAATTCGCTTTTCGAGGACAATGCCGAGTACGGATTGGGAATGTTGGAAGGCGGAGATATTTTGAGAAACAGGGCGAAACAACATCTCATCGCACATAAGGACGAATTCAAACCCGAAACCCGGGCGGCTGTAGATGCATGGGTGGAGGGATTCGAAGACAAGGAAAATACGCTTGTGCTCAGCGACAGACTTGTGGAGGCATTGAATGCCGAAACCGGGGAAGCCGCAGAGAAGCTTTGGCGTTGAAAAAATATTTTTCGAAGAAATCTCAGTGGATATTCGGCGGCGACGGGTGGGCCTACGATATAGGTTTCGGCGGTATCGACCACGTATTGGCCAGCGGAAGGGACGTGAACATATTGGTATTGGATACGGAAGTATATTCCAATACCGGCGGTCAGGCTTCCAAATCCACGCCCGTGAGTGCAGTGGCCAAGTTTGCAGCTTCGGGAATGAAATTGCGGAAAAAAGACCTCGGAAAAATGATGATGTCCTACGGTTATATTTATGTGGCCCAGGTTGCTATGGGAGCGAATCAGGCCCATTACCTCAAAGTACTCAAGGAAGCCGAATCCTTCCCCGGACCTTCATTGGTAATAGCTTATGCTCCTTGTATCAATCACGGACTTAAAGCCAGTATGGGCAAATCCCAGGCGGAGGAGAAGAAGGCGGTGGAATGCGGTTATTGGCATTTGTTCCGCTTCGATCCCAGACTCGAAGCTCAAGGGAAAAATCCGTTTCAATTGGATTCCAAGGCTCCGGATTACTCCAAATTCAGAGATTTCCTTATGGGAGAAGTTCGCTTCAACTCTCTTTTGAAAATAAATCCGACCGAGGCGGAGACTTTGTTTGAAGCCGCCGAAGAGGATGCTAAATGGAGATATAGGGGATATGTAAGGTTATCCCAGGAAAACTATTCTCAGGACTAACGGAAAATATTCCGTTAAAAACTTAGTGAGGAAAAGGCTGTGTCGAAATGTGTCGACACAGCCTTAAACGTTTGAAGTGAAGAAGACGAAACAAGTTCGAATACACAAAGTGTCTTTTTCCCCGGTTTTCAATTGAAGCGATTACATATTCCGTCCCTGTCACTTCGATCAGGATTTACTCAAAGCTGTCCAGAAGCGGTCTTCCTCGTCGATGCGCTCCGAAAAGAGCCAAACCTCCTTTATCAAATCATTTTCGAAGCGAAAGAGATCCACTCCTCTCATCTCGATAGAATGTCCGTTTGCAGATACCATAAATCCAACGGATGCCACGACTAAGTCGCCGTTGTTCGTTACATAGTCCACTTGATTAATGGCGAAAGTCCCATTACTCAATTGAGCCATTTTTCCCAAATGGGCAAAAACATTCTGCTTGCCCTTGTAAACACCAGACAATGCCCCTTGTCCCGGCTGATGCCATACCAAACCCTCGGAGAGCAATCCTTCCACCGTTTTAAAATCTCCCTGTGCCAATGCTGTGTAAAATAAGTGCACTTTTTTAATCTTTTGTTCCATAAATCTGTATTTTTAATTGTTGAAATCGCTACAAAGCTATACATTTGCACTACTATCTACAAGTACATACAATATAGTTAGATACATACCATATTGTTAGATTTGATGATTATCAATAAGAAAAAAGTTTATTATGGAGAGAAAAATATCAGACAACGAATGCCCTGTAAGAAAGTCGATGCAGATTTTCGCAGGAAAATGGACACTGCTCATCATTTTCCAAATCAACCGAAGAATAATCCGTTATGGAGAACTCAAACGTGCCATTCCGGGCATAAGCGAAAAGATGCTCATCAACGAACTGAAATTCCTATGCAGCAAGGGATTGATAAAGAAGAAACAGTTTCCCGAAGTACCCCCACGCGTAGAATACTCTCTTACGCCGTTAGGAGAAAAAGTACTTCCGATTATAGATGAAATTGCCAAATTCGGAATGGAAAACCTATAAACAGCTTATGTCTTTGCGCCTGTATTTGTCAAGAAAGCAAATCTCCGAAGAAGCCATTGACCTTATTATGGAGAAAGGGATATGTATGTGCCTCAATAAAGGAACTCCATTGATTAGAGAACGAGATGTAGAACATTATCTTTATTATATAGAAAAAGGATGCTGTCGCTTTTTTACGACACGGGAAAGAGATGCAGAGGAAATCACGTTTCAATTTGCCTTTGAAGGTGAGTTTATCAATTCTTTACACTCTTTCAAGACAGGACAACCATCGGCTTTCACAATAGAAACATTAGCTCCTTGTGAGATTTGGGCATTCCACAAAAAACATTGGGAAAATTTGATAGAGAAAGCCCCGAGCATCAAACAGCTTTTCCAAGAAATATTGGAAGAACTGTTTATCGCTAAACTTCAACGGGAAATGCAAATGCTGAAATACTCTCCCGAAGAGTTGTATCTGTTGCTAATCAACACCAATCCCATAATATTCCGGGAAGTCCCATTAAAGTACATTGCCGCCTATTTGGGTATAACGCCCCAGTCACTCTGTCGTTTAAGAAACAGGATTGCAAGGAAAAAACGAAGTTAACCAAGGATAATCGATAGAGGCTTCGCATGTCTGTAAATTTGCACTCGCAATAATAACTACCAGAGTGCACTACATACAACCGAACAATTAGAACCTATTGGAATGGGCATTCAAAAAGCAATAATGACATTCATTGGGATGTCGATGGCATCTATGAGTTGTCAATCACAAATAATTGAGAATGGGATGATAGAAAGAGTTTTTGAATATGGGGCTCTGGCACCCAGCAGTCATAACGCTCAAATGTGGCGTATCGTCAAAGAGAAAGAAAATCTTTATCGGATTGAGATAGATTCACTTTGGAGGCTTAAAGCCGTAGACCCGGAAAACAGAGAGGCATATATAAGTATCGGTTGCTTTGTCCAAAACTGTATTTATGCTGCTCCTCATTGTGGTGTCTCGATGGGAGTAGTCGTGAAGGATGCTAAAGTATATCTGTCATTTTCTGAATATGATGAAAAAAAGAAATCTTCAGAATGTAGTCTCTATAATATTGAGAGACGATATACTTGCAGGCGAAACTTCTCAAACAAACCGATACGGGGTGATATTATTCAAAACTTATCTTCCTCCTTTAAGAATGCAAGATACATCGACAAGCAGACTGATGAAGGAAAGGATTTATCAGAATTGATAATCAATAGTAACTGTATACAGTTCTCTTCCGAAAAATCAATGGAAGAACTTTCTCTCTTTGTTTCCTCAGACAAGGGCGATATAAAAAGAGGGAGAGGACTTACTTTGGAGAATTTAGGCTTGAATGGTATTGAACGCTTCTTCTTCCGAATACTCTATGCAAAGAAAAACTTTGCGGGAAACAAATCTTTTCTTTCTTCTTCCATACGAACGACCCGAAAGCAAGTGAAGAATTGTTCGGGCTTCTTTGTTTTGTTCGTGCAAAATGATAACCCCGAAGAGTTGATAAAAGCGGGAATGGAGTTGGAACGTTTCTGGATAGGATTAAACTCCATGGGAATATCTGTTCATCCGATGAGCCAACCTTTAGAAGAAATACCTGATAAAGTTGCTCATATGTTCCCTAATTCAGGAATCCCTGAAATGATTTTACGGGTCGGGTATTGTGAACACGAACATTCTCCTAAGAAGTTGAGAAAAAAGATAGAGATTCACACTGATTGAATATCTTCTATTTTATGCCCTCGATTTGCAATATTTATATTATCTTTATCCGATATAAATAAGGAGGCTATGAAAAAAGAAAGATTCAATATAATAGGTATGGGATGTGCGGGATGTGCCGCCAATATACAAAACAATTTGAGAAGTATGGAAGGCGTAATCTCCGGGAATGTGAATTTTACGGATGCCGTAGCTGTGGTGGAGTATGATGAAAATAGGGTGTCTGCAGATGATATTTGCCGGAAAATAAAATCCATAGGGTACGAATTTATTGTCGAGGAAGAAGCCTCGGAAGAAGTGGTGGCGGAAATAAAACGAAGCGAATATCATCTTGTTAAGAAGAGAGCTGTAGGGTCTTTGATTTTGGCTTTTTTCGTATTTATGATATCGATGTTTGTTCCGGAAAGTTTTTTACGGAATATCGTATTGATGTTTCTGTCTTTGGGGGTAGTGGTTTTTTTCGGACGTTCTTTTTATGCAAATGCTTACCGGAGACTGTTGCACCGTACGGCGGACATGGATACTCTTGTCGCCATGAGTACGGGAATCGCTTTTCTTTTCAGCGTTTTCAATACGTTCAATCCCGAATTCTGGACGGTAAGGGGATTGGAGGCTCATGTATATTTCGAAGCGGTAGCCGTAATTATCGCATTGGTATCTTTGGGCAGATGGATGGAATCACGGGCTAAGGCCAATACGATGTCTGCAATAAAAAAACTTATGGGAATGCAGCCTCATACGGTGACTGTGCTTACTTCTGCGGGACAATACGAGGTTTTGCCTGTAGACAGAGTGCGTCGGGACGATCTTCTTATGGTACGTCCGGGAGAACGTATTCCGGTAGACGGTATTTTGGAAAGCGGCACTTCTTATGTGGATGAAAGTACGATAACCGGAGAATCTTTTCCGGCCAAGAAACAAAAGGGGAGCACGGTATATGCCGGAACTCTGAATACCAAAGGCAGCTTTGTATTCAAGGCGCTCCAAGTGGGAGAGGATACGGTTTTTGCCGGTATATTGAAAGCCGTGCGCGAAGCGCAGGGAAGCAAAGCGCCGGTACAGCGTTTGGCGGACCGTATCGCATCCGTTTTCGTACCTGTCGTTCTGGGTATTTCGATTCTTACATTTCTTGTTTGGTGGATTGTTGGAGGAACGGACCTGTTGCCGGAAGCCGTACTTTCGGCCGTAACCGTTTTGGTGATAGCCTGTCCCTGTGCTTTGGGGCTGGCCACGCCTACGGCCGTAATGGTCGGTATAGGGAAAGGAGCCGAAAACCATATATTGATCCGGAATGCCGGAACATTGGAAGGGATGCGGAAAGTCACTTCCGTCGTTTTGGACAAAACGGGAACGCTTACCGAAGGACATCCTTCGGTTTTGAAGTGCAAATGGCATGTAGAAGACGAAAGATTGAAATCCCTGCTTTTATCCGTAGAGATGAAGTCCCAGCATCCTTTTGCGGAAGCGATTGTAAACCATATCGGTTCCCAAACGGGGGAAACGGCAATGGAATCTTTCGATACGATAGTAGGCAAGGGCGTTTCGGCCGTATTCGAAGGACGGAAATACTATGTAGGAAGCATAGGCCTGGCGGAAGAGAAGCGAATAGACATACCGGAAGATATGCGAAACGAAATCCGGCATTCGGAAGAAAACGGCGCTTCCGTCGTTTTATTTTTCGACGAATCGCATCTATTGGCGGAGATAAGCATTGTCGACAAAATCCGGGATGCGGCGGTAGAGGCGGTAAAAGAGCTTAGGGAATCCGGATATAAAGTGTATATGCTGACCGGCGACAGAAAAATTGTTGCAGAGGCAACCGGGAAGAGGTTCGAATTTACGGCTATAAAGGCGGAAATGCTTCCCGGAGAGAAAGCCGCTTATATCAAGAATTTGCAGGAGAAAGGCGAAGTGGTTGCCATGGTCGGAGACGGTATTAACGATACGGAGGCTTTTGCCGGAGCCGATATGAGCATTGCGATGGGAAAAGGTTCGGACATTGCAATGGACGTGGCGGAAGTCACTCTCATAACTTCCGATTTACGCCTCATACACAAGGCATTCGCTTTGTCCGAACATACGTTAAGGACTATAAAACAGAATTTATTTTGGGCTTTTATATACAATATTATCGGAATTCCCATAGCGGCGGGAATTTTATTCCCGTTTTCGGGTTTTCTTTTGAATCCGATGATTGCTTCGGCTGCCATGGCTTTCAGTTCCGTATCGGTTGTAAGCAATAGCTTGAGACTGAAGTCGAAATCTTTAAAATGATTTATTCTCGGAGGTCGATGTATTCCGTTTCGGGATGGGCGGATATATCGAAGGTAAAATCCGAATCATCGATTTCGGGGATTTCTTTCAATGTTTTGATTTCGATATGGAAATCCTCTTTATTCCATTGGGATATTTTCAATCCGGTGGGGAGCAGTCGTATTTTGTCGATGGTCATCCGGATTTTCCTTATAGACGATTCCTTATCCGAAGGTAACATTTCTACGATACATTTCCGGGCATCTTCTTCCACTATCTTGGTGGAGAAAAGACTTCTGTAAGATGCCAATATGCGAGCGGGATTGAAATATATATCGTTTTTATCCGGCTCTTTAACGTATACTTCACGGATTTCCGGGATGTAGTTGTACAAAGCCTTACCGTCGAAATAATTGATGGCATCCATGATTTCCAAGCGGTATTTTTCTCCTTTGATTTTGATGTTCGCTTCGATATTCTCCGATTTCCCGGTCATATTTTCAATATGGAATACGATGAATATGCATTTATAGGAATTTATTTTTTTAGATATTTGCTCCAAAAGTTTTATTTCCTCCCCGTTTTTTTGAGAATAAACCGTTAGGGATATCAGACTCAGCAGCAAAAGGAGTGTTTTTTTCATATTTATTCCGTTATGTAGAATCGCTGTCAAATATATAATATTTAAATAAAAGCATGGGAATATTTTTAGGTAAAAATTTCCTTTCATCTCGGAGATTTATTTATCTTTGAAGAAGAGTTGAATCTTTAGAAATAATGTTTTGTTGTGTTTATTGAGATAGGTATATCGGATATTCTCGATATTTTAATCGTCGCTTTCATATTATACCAGATTTATCGTTTGGTAAAAGGTACGGCTGCCATAAGTATATTTGCCGGTATATTTACTTTATATTTGGTGTGGCTTTTGGTGCGCATGTTCAATATGGAGTTGATATCCACCATATTGGGCCAATTTATCGGAGTGGGAGTCATCGCCCTATTAATCGTATTCCAACAGGAAATCCGGAATTTTTTGTTATTGGTAGGCAGCCGGTATAAACTCCAAAACATATTCAATATGGAGAGTTTGTTCGCCAAACAGGATTTGGAGGATAAGGTCGTAGATGCAGTAGTACGTTCCTGTGCCTTTTTTTCCAAAGAAAAAACCGGTGCATTGATTGCATTCGAACAAAATACCGGTTTGGCCGGTTTTGCCAAAACCGGAGTCATGATCAACGCCAATCTCACATCGGAGCTCATAGAGAATATATTTTTTAAAAATACCCCTCTTCACGATGGGGCCGTACTGATTTCGCATAATAAAATAGTGGCGGCAAGATGCATACTTCCTGTTTCCGACCGTTTCGATATTCCGGGAAGTATGGGATTGCGCCATCGGGCTGCCTTGGGACTCAGCAGTGTGAGTGACGCACACATTGTCGTGGTCAGCGAAGAAACCGGAAACATCACTTTTTTTATGAACGGCAATTATAAAGTAAAAGTACAGCCGGAAGAATTGGCCCGGTTTTTGCGCAACGATTTTTCCGGAATGGTTTGATTCTTATGCGGGAATTTGCGTAATGGCAAGATGCAAAAACAAGATGGGAGAACAGAATAAAATGGTTATGGAGATTGCAAGAAAGCTAAAATACAACAATGTGAATGGTTGGATTATTATAGACTCGACAGATATATCCAAAGAAAACTCCTTGCTCCGTAGCTTTTGGAGTGTATAACAACAAGATTCTAACAACATATAATCAAGAATTGTGTATCCGAGATTTATATTTTTTATTAGTTTATTCTTCTTGCATTGTTGCTCTTATGCTCAATCAAACCGAATGTCAATGGACAGATCACTATTTACATTGACTGCCGGATTGAATACAAATGATGCATATGCTTTAGAATTCTCATATCATTATATGCTGTTTCATTATTTGGGTATCGGTAGTGGAATCGGTTATTTCAAGCAATGGTATAATGAATATTTTCCTAACGGAAAGACTGACGGTAAATGGAACTCCTGGACGCTGAGTGAATCGGATAGGAAAATAGAAAAGCTCTATTTATGTCCTTCCGTTTTGTTATCCTCTCCGCCTTTATTCAAAGTGGGGAAATATAAGTTTTTGCTTAAAGGTGAATTCGGAGTGCAACTTTTGAGTCCGCACACTGGGATATATGTCGATTATGTAAATTCAAATACATATGACAGTAAGTTAAAATATGAATCTACGAATAAAGGTGATTGGTGTTTTTGGAATGTCAAAGGAAGTGTCGGTTTGAGAGCCTATAGTTCCGTATTGAGTTTGGGATATGGAATTTCCAATTTGGATATATACTCTTCTCGAAGATTTATAAAAGTAGAAAATACCTTATTATCAGAATTTTATCCAAACAGAAAATTAACTCATACTCTGTTTATCAGTCTAAGTTACTCTTTTTAGATATCTTTTTGTTTTTATTGGTGTCGTAATTTGCACTATTATTGATTTTAAACCAATGTTGTCTTTATGCATTCAGGAAAACCAAACATGGAACAAGGCCGAATTGGTGTTGAGATTAAAACCTAAAGCGGACGTTAAGCCCCCATGTTTTTACATCTAAAGACCGGATAGTTCGTTGGGGCTGTAAGTAAGACCCCGAGTTCGCGACAAGAGTGCAAAAATGTACGACACCAATGATAAAAACGGTCTGATTTTTTCAGACCGTTTTTATATCATCCTCCGAAATTGTCGTACATTACGTTTTCGTCCGGAACTCCCAATTCGTACAGCATTTTCGTGGCTGCCGACGTCATCATGGGAGGTCCGCAGAGATAGTATTCTATATCCTCCGGCGTTTCGTGATTCTTGAGATAGTTATCGAATATCACCTGATGGATGAATCCCGTTTTCCCAGTCCAATTATCCTCGGGAAGAGGTTCGGACAAAGCGAGATGCCATGTGAAATTGGGGAATTCCGCAGCGATGGCATCGAAATCTTCCTTATAAAACACCTCCTTAAGGGAGCGTGCGCCGTACCAAAACGTAACCTTGCGTCCGGTTTTTAAGGTTTTGAATAAATGGAATATATGAGAACGCATGGGTGCCATGCCGGCACCTCCGCCTATGAACATCATTTCGTTTTCCGTATCTTTCAGGAAAAATTCTCCGTAAGGTCCGGATATGGTCACTTTGTCTCCCGGTTTGCGTGAGAATATATAGGAAGAGCAGATTCCCGGATTGAGGTTTGCGAATCCGCCTTTGGCCCTGTCGATAGGAGGAGTGGCTATACGTATATTCAACATGATGATATTGCCTTCGGCCGGGTGATTGGCCATGGAGTAAGCTCTGTAAGTAGCCTCCGGGTTTTTCATTTTCAAATCGAACATACGGAATTTTTTCCAGTCGTCCATAAAGCGGTCTTCCACCCGGATATCCTTGTAATCCACATCTATTTTGGGTACGTCGATTTGTATGTAGCCTCCGGATTTGAATTTCAGATGTTCGCCCTCAGGGAGTTTTACGACAAACTCTTTGATGAATGTGGCCACATTTTTATTGGAAACGACTTCGCATTCCCATTTTTTTATCCCCAATATCTCTTCGGGCACATGCATGTCGAGGTTTTCTTTTACCTTGACCTGACAGGCCAGCCGCCAATTCTCGTGTTGTTGTTTGTAGGAAAAGAAACCCGTTTCCGTAGGCAGGATAGAACCGCCTCCCGAATTGACCTGGCATTTGCACATTCCGCACGAACCTTTACCTCCGCAGGCGGAAGGCAGAAATATTTTATTATTGCCCAAAGTGGACAAAAGACTGTTTCCCGGATTGACGGTAAGCTCTCTTTCCTTGTCGTTTATGTTTATGACGACATCTCCTTTGGGGGTGAGTTTGTCTTTGGCAAACAACAGCATTCCTACAAGTATGAGGATGACAATAAGGAAGACTGCAATGCCCGTTATGACAATCAGTGAAGTATTTATAGTTGCTAAAAACATTTTATATCGATTTTACAAATTAGAGGTTTATTCCTAAAAAGCTCATAAAAGAAATTGCCATTAAGCCCGTTACGATAAAGGTGATTCCTATGCCGCGCAAGGGTGCGGGGATATTGGAATATTTAAGCTTCTCCCGTATTGCGGCTATACCCACGATAGCCAACAGCCAACCGATGCCGGATCCCAATCCGAAAGCGATGCTTTCGCCTATATTGGCATAGTCCCTTTCCTGCATAAAGAGCGATGCACCCATGATGGCACAGTTAACGGCAATAAGCGGAAGAAATATTCCTAATTGATTGTAAAGAGTAGGGGAGAAACGTTCCACAACCATTTCCACAAGCTGGACCATGGCGGCGATAACTCCGATAAACATGATAAAACTGAGGAAACTGAGATCTATTTCCGCTGCTTTTTCTCCCAGCACCCAAACCAAAGCTCCCGGTTTCAATACGTAATTATTGAGCAGGAAGTTGACGGGGACCGTTATTAAAAGTACGAAGGTTACGGCGATTCCGAGGCCGAGAGAGGTTTTCACCGTCTTGGAAACGGCAAGGTACGAGCACATACCCAAAAAGTATGCGAATATCATATTGTCTATAAAAACAGACTTTACGAATATATTTAACAGGTTTTCCATAATTTCCGTATGCATTAATTTTCAATCAGGTCTTTGTTTTTCGCACGGTGAACACCGATAATGATGCCTACTAATATGAGCGCCATAGGGGGAAGAATCATCAATCCGTTGTTTACGTAGCCTCCGGCATAAAAACTTCCGGGGATGATTTTCAATCCGAATAATGTTCCGGAGCCCAATAATTCTCGGAAAAAAGCAACGATGACAAGTATGAGGCCGTATCCCAAACCGTTTCCGATTCCGTCGAGAAGGGAAGGCCAGGGTTTATTGGCTAAGGCGAAAGCCTCGATACGTCCCATAATAATGCAGTTGGTGATAATCAAACCGACGAATACGGATAATTGTTTGCTGACTTCATAAGCATATGCCTTAAGCACCTGGTCGACAATAATCACCAAAGCAGCCACAACCACCAATTGTACGATAATGCGGATACGGTTGGGAATGGTATTTCTTAAAACGGATAAAATAAGATTGGCAAAAGAAGTAACCGCCGTTACGGAAATCGCCATAACGATGGCCGGCTCCAATTTCGCCGTCACGGCAAGAGCCGAACATATTCCCAATACCTGTACGAGTATGGGGTTGTTCTTGCTTAAAGGGCCTAATAATAATTGGCGATTTTTAGCTGAAAATAAAGATTCCTTATCATTCATCGCTTTTTGTTTTTAAGAAAGATTCGTAAGATGACAGATAATGTTTTAGCATATTCTCCACTCCCCGGGAAGTAATCGTACCTCCCGATATTCCGTCGACTTCATAATTTCCGCTTGCACCTCCGCCTTTTTTTACGGATACGGAAATCAATTTCCCGTCTTCGAATATTTGTTTTCCGTCGAATTGTCCCGAAAAATCCGGTTTTGTAATTTCGGCACCCAAGCCGGGAGTTTCTCCTTTATGGTCGAATAAGGTTCCGTAAATAGTATTCTTATCTTCATTAAAAGAAATGTAGCCCCATATGGGTCCCCAAAGCCCCTTTCCGTACACGGGTAGGATGTATTTGGTTTCACCGTTTACTTCCGCCACGAATACGGGGAGTTGGCGTTTTTCAAGCGGTTTTTTGTTCTCCTTGGCCAAATTGACGTCAAAGGCATCGCCCTCTATCCGTTCGCCCTTATGGTTGATTATGAACATTTTTTTTATGTATTTGTCGAATTCGATTTGCGAATTTTTCGAATCGGAAGCAATATGTATGGAAGTAAGGATATTCTGCCTTTTTTCGTTTTCGATATTTTCGTTTTGTCTGGGTTGAAGTCCCAAAGCTACGAAAGATAAAAGAGCGGCCACTATGATTACGAGTACGGCCGAGTAAACGAATGTATATGTATTCCCTTGTTTGTTCATATTTTTGTCATTTTATAATCCGACCCCATCATGCCGCTTTTACACGTTTGAGTCGTCTGTTTATATTTCTTTGTACGACAAACCAGTCGATAAGGGGAGCAAAGGTGTTCAACAGCAGTATCGCCAGCATCATGCCCTCGGGATAACCCGGATTGAGGGTACGTATGAGTATGGCCATAACGCCGATAAGAAAACCGTATATCCATTTGCCTTTTTCGGTTTGGGAAGAAGTTACGGGATCGGTGGCCATGAATACGGCTCCGAAAGCAAAACCGCCCATAACGATATGCTGAATTGCCGGTATGCTCGCATAGGGATTGGTGGCAGGCAGGCTAAAGTGAAGCAGATACCCCATAAAGAGTCCTCCTGCAAATACGGACGCCATGATTTTCCAACTTCCGACTCCCGTGATAATCAATAAAGCGGCTCCCAACAAAATGCAGAATGTGGAAGTCTCTCCTATGGAGCCCGGAATGAATCCCCAGAACATCGAACTCATATCATGGACGACGGGAATCCCTTGTGCTATATCGGCCAAAGGAGTAGCTCCCGAAACCGTATCGGGTTTACCGGCAATCCACACCGCATCTCCGGATATTTTGGAAGGATAGGAAAAAAAGAAAAATGCCCGTGCCAGTAAAGCGGGATTCCATATGTTCATTCCCGTACCTCCGAATATCTCCTTACCCAGAATTACGGCAAATGCGGTAGAAACGGCTATCATCCAAAGAGGAGCTCCTACAGGCATTACCATGGGTATGAGGAGACCGGTCACGAGAAATCCCTCGTTGATTTCATGTCCCCGCATTTGAGCTACGGTAAATTCGATGCCGAGTCCCACGATATAACTCACGACAATCATCGGCAGAACTTTTAAAAAGCCGTAGAAAAATACGGTCCAAAATCCTTGGGCGTCCAAGGTTCCGTTTGCCCAAAAATGCTGATAACCTACATTGTACATTCCGAACAATAATGCGGGAATAAGGGCGGTGACCACGATAATCAT
>JBGZEX010000090.1:0-5716 GCA_041846495.1 Marinifilaceae bacterium | reverse complement strand
GAGATATTGCTCAAGACGTTTTCATATGCTTTTTTGAAAAATACGATTCTTTATCGGAGGGAGTCGAGCTTAAATATTATCTTTTGGCAATGGCTAAAAATAGATGCATCAGCTTTCTGCGCCATCGGAATGTGGTAGACAGGCATAATCTTAAATATTTCGAGTCGTTGATTTTCAGCACGACGACCGAATACGACACGACTTATGACGAATTGTTCGCCCGATTGAAGTCGACTATGGAAAATCTTTCCGATTTGCAAAAACAAATCCTAAAGATGAAATTGAAAGGGAAGGATTATACGGAAATATCGCAAGAGTTAAATGTAACCTATTCGCAAGTTCATAAAAATATAAAAAAAGCATATCTGAAAATCAGGTCTTTCATCGATAAAGATATACGGCGTTCTTGATTCGGGACGGCATTTCGGGAATTGCGTAATGAACCGAAGTCCGGGTTTATCGACGAATCGGGACGAATAACGCTAAAAGATGGAGTTCCCGCCCCTGTTGAAATGTTTTTTTCAATAATATTTGGAGGTGCGTTATAAATATCCTAAATTTGCCGTCCGGTATACGTATACAGTCTCTGAAACGAAAGACTCCGTTGTCATACTGTATTCGATAATTAATAATTAAATATAACAGAGATGGATTTGATTAAAGTTGCCGAGCAGGCATTCGCTCGGGAAAACAAGGTAGAGCATCCCGAATTTCATTCGGGAGATACCGTTAGCGTACATTATCGCATTGTAGAAGGTAATAAAGAACGTATTCAGGTATTTCGCGGAGTGGTTATTCAAGTGAAGGGAACGGGAGAGACCAAGACCTTTACGGTTCGTAAAATGTCCGGCAATGTGGGCGTAGAACGTATATTTCCGATAAATTCTCCTTTTATTAAGGAAATCGAAATAAATAAAGTGGGTAAAGTCAGAAGAGCCCGGATTTATTATTTCCGGAATCTTACCGGGAAAAAGGCGAAGATTAAGGATAAAAGGGTTTGATACGGAGTAAAAAATAAGGAGCTTTTAAAAAGCTCCTTATTTTTTAGTATGCCAAAAGTTTGTCTCCGGTTTCTTCGACTATTCTTCGACGTACGTTTTCGGGAAGTTGGGGTTGTTCCACTTTGGGATTTTGTTTACCGGGAATTTCGGTTTTTATATTTCCGTCCATATATCTGGCAAAGAGGTATCCGTAGAAATTTCTCCAATCCTCGACCAGTTTGTTTCCGGTGTCTTCGGATATTTTCGTAAGGAAAGCTACGGCTTTTTGAGGGTCGGCCTTTATAAGTTGTTCGGCTTTTCGGTCGGTTTCTTTCACTAAATCCCTGTAGGAAGTTTCGATTTCCACTTGTTTTTTGCGGATATCGGGATGTATGATATTGTATCGGGTGTAGGCAAAGTTGGTTACCTGGTTGAATACCCAAAATGCCGCTTCGTTTGTAAATTTCATCATGCTTCCGTTTCCTTTTTCGTATGCACGGGGCACTTTTGTCGCAGAGGTATACATCGGGAAGTATACGCTGCTGGCGGCATCGTCTACGCCGAACCACAATATGCCGCCGATTTCCCGCGGCAGCCATCCCCGGCTTTGGGCTACGAAAGAGAATCCCGTTTGTTGGGTGGCTGTCGTACGTTCGTGTACGTATTTTTTACCGTCTACTTCAAAACTCATAGGTCGCCATCTGTAAGGACATTCGTAAGGACCGGCTCCCACATCTTTGCTCATATCCAATTCGGTTCCTTCCAGATGATCTCTCATACAATCCATAACCTCCTGCAGGTCGATTTTTTTATCGGGTTTCACCCATAGCGGCATTCTGTTCAGAGCATATCCTTTTTCGTCTTTTTCTATGTTTCTTCCGGTTGCATAATCCCAATATGCATCCATACCCGATTTTACGGTATTGAAAAATGTCCATACTCTTATTTCGCAGGCCCGGCATGCAGAGAAATCCAAGGGAGCATAAGTGTCCGAAAAGCTGAAATCGCTTTCTTTGGCTTTTTGGGGATAGAAACCTTTTCTCTTGGCAAATGAAATTACGTCCTTTGCATATACCGTGGTGATATTTTTATTGAAAATCTTGTGGATTTTATCGGAAGTGATAACATCTTTTCCTTTTAAAGGGAAGGTGGTGATGCGGGCTTGATTGGCATGCCCGGACACGTAACCGTCGGGGATCATCCGGGCCACCCATACGGCTCCTTTCTCTCCTTCGCCTTTCCCGATCATCTCTAAAATCCATACTTCATCGGGGTCGCAAATGGAGAAGGATTCCCCTTCGCTTGCATATCCGTATTCGGCAACGAGTTCGGTCATGATTTTTATGGCTTCCCTTGCATTCTTCGCCCTTTGGAGCGTTACGTAAATCAGACTGCCGTAATCCATGACGGCTCCCGTCTGAGTGTGCAATTCCTTTAATCCTCCGTAAGTGGTTTCCCCTATGGCAAGCTGATATTCGTTCATATTGCCCACTACATTGTAGGTCTCTGCCACTTGGGCTATCTTACCCTTGTATTCGCCCGTATCCCATTCGTAAATATCGAGCATGGAGCCGGGTGCCCATATACGGGCGGACCAATGGTAGAGTTCTCCGTAGAGTACGTGGGAATCTGCGGAATAAGTTATCATCGAAGAGCCGTCTTTGGAGGCTCCTTTGGTAATAAGGTAATTCGTACATGCGAATATCGGTTTGCAATGGCATGCGAGAACCAGTGCCGGAATTAAAAAAAATCGTTTCATATCGATGGTTTATATATTAAAAACGGATTAACGTATTCTGTCGTATGATTTTAAAAGGGTGATGTCTTTTATGATACCTCTCAATGCAAGCACTGTGAATATAATCCCGACGATAGGGAATATCATGGGGGTTTTGAGAATAAAATCGGCTTCCAGTTTCTGAGAGGTTTGAGAAGTTTGTACATACATCATAATGGTCATGCCCAACATCAATATGATGTTGAATACGCATAGACGTATTTGAAGGAGGCGTTTTTTATAGATGAAAATAGTGACAAGCGGCATAAGGACGATGATGATGTTTAATATCATGGAGTAAATATTATAATTCATAAAACATTGTTCTCCGTTTATGGTCCGGATGACTTTTGTCGTATAATACATATAGGAGGTATCTCCCGGTATGATAATCTCGGCTACCGGTATGAAAAACATAAGGAGGTTTACGATGAGCGTAAACAGTAGAAACAGGCTTTGTGAACGTTGTATCATAGATTTAAATTTTTAAGCTTGTAATGCTGTTCAATGTATGCAGAATCATTTCTTTCATTTTCTTATGATAGTCGGTAAGGGCTTCTCCGGTATTCCTGCCCGCGACAATCATACATATGGTAGCGGCTTTATGTCCCAAGAGAGCGGATAGGCCGGCAATGGGGGCGGACTCCATTTCATAGTTGGCAATCTTCCGGTTTTTATATCTGAAATTCGTAAGTCTGGAGTTGATGTCGGGCATAGCGACCGACAATCGAACTTCCCTTCCTTGGGGACCGTAAAATCCCCCGGCGGTTACCGTGATGCCTTTGGTTACATTTCGATTTTTACACAAACAGGATACGAGTTCCGGATCTGCACTTACCGCATAAGGACGGGGAGCGTCGGAAATCCATTCGCAATGTCGGATGAAGGCTTCTTCGAGTTCGATATCCCGAATTTTTGAGGAATGGGCGTAAAAATGCAGCAGACCGTCTATGCCGATGCTTTTCTCGGATACCGCAAAACTTCCTAAGGCGAGTTCCGGATCGAGCGAACCGGAAGTACCCATACGGATAATTCTCAATTGTTTGTGTTGGGATTTAGGGGTTCGTGTTCGGAAATCGATATTTGCCAATGCATCCAATTCGGTCATTACGATATCTATATTGTCGGGCCCGATACCGGTCGATAGGACAGAGAGCCGTTTCCCGTTGTAATATCCTGTAGCTGTCGCAAACTCCCGGTTGGATTTACGAATTTCCGTTTTGTCGAATAAAGAGGCGACGATTTTTACTCTACCCGGGTCGCCGACGATTAGAATGTCGTCGGCTATGTCTTCGGGGTGTAAATGGAGGTGGAATATGCTTCCGTCATTATTGACAATGAGTTCGGATTCCGGAATGATTTTCATTTTTCAGGCTGTGATTTACGATTTGAAGCCAAAAATAAAAAGTTTTTTCGATATTCGAAAGTAAAAATCCCCGAATCTCTCCGGAGGCGGAAGTTTCGGGGATAGGGTATTTCGGAGACCGTTTTATTTGGCGTAATTCACGGCTCTTGTTTCTCGGATTACCGTCACTTTCACCTGTCCCGGGTAAGTCATTTCGTCTTGAATGCGACGGGCGATGTCGAAAGATATTTTTTCGGCTTCGGCATCGGATATCTTTTCGCTTCCGACCACCACTCTCAATTCTCTTCCGGCTTGTATGGCAAATGTCTTGACAACTCCGTTATAGGATAAAGCCAAGTCTTCCATGTCTTTGAGCCGTTTGATATAAGATTCCACCACTTCCCGTCGGGCACCGGGACGGGCACCCGATATGGCATCGCAGGCCTGTACGATGGGGGCCAGCAGGGAAGTCATTTCTATTTCTTCGTGATGCGCCCCTATGGCATTGCATATGTCGGGTTTTTCTTTATATCTTTCCGCCAATTGCATGCCGAGAAGAGCGTGAGGCAGTTCCGGTTCGTCGTCGGGCACTTTGCCGATATCGTGCAAAAGTCCGGCTCTTTTCGCTTTCTTCGCATTGAGGCCGAGTTCCGCTGCCATAGTAGCACATAAGTTTGCCGTCTCCCGAGCGTGTTGAAGCAGATTTTGCCCGTAAGAGGAGCGGTATTTCATTTTTCCTACCAAACGAATGAGTTCCGGATGCATTCCGTGTATACCTAAATCTATAGTCGTACGCTTTCCCGTTTCGACGATTTCTTCTTCAATTTGTTTTTTTACTTTATTTACGACTTCTTCGATACGGGCAGGGTGGATACGTCCGTCCTGGACGAGTTGGTGGAGGGAAAGACGGGCGATTTCCCGCCTTACGGGATCGAAACCCGATAATACGATGGCTTCCGGAGTATCGTCTACGATGATTTCCACTCCTGTAGCGGCTTCCAAGGCCCGGATATTCCTCCCTTCCCGTCCGATGATACGTCCCTTTATTTCATCGGATTCTATATGAAATATCGAAACGGCATTCTCTGTGGCCGTCTCTGTGGCTACTCGCTGAATAGTGCTGATAATAACTTTTTTAGCCTCGGTATTTGCCGTCATCCGGGCTTCCTCCATAATCTCGTTTATGTAAGAAATGGCTTCCCCCTCCGCTTCCTCTTTTAAGGAAGAGATCAGGTTTTCTTTTGCCTGTTTGGCGGACATTCCGGAAATGGATTCCAAACGTTCGATCTGTTGTTTTTTTATTTTGTCGATTTCCGCATTTTTCCTTTCCAGAAGTTCCTTTTGATTATTTAAAGTTTCGCTTTGAAATTTTAATTCTTTGGTCTTTTTTATAAGTTCGTCGCTTTTTTCAATAAGAGTCGTCTCTAATTGTTTGATTTTATTTTCGGATATGACCAATTTACTGTTGCGCGAATTGAACTGTTTCTCCTGTTCGGCTTTCAGTTGTAAAATTTTTTCTTTTGCCTGTAATATTTTGTCTTTTTTTATGACCTCCGCTTCCGTTTCCGCTTCTTTTAGAATTCTATTACGTTTTTGTTTGATTAAAAGCCTTAG
>JBGZEX010000089.1:0-27767 GCA_041846495.1 Marinifilaceae bacterium | reverse complement strand
CGATGCGGAAAATTCTGATGTCTCCGACATTGAATCCGGACGGTCAAAAAGAAGAAAACGAAGATATAATCGTTTACGATACATCGGGTCCTTATACCGATCCCGGCTACAGAGTAAACCTCCATAAAGGACTTCCCAAACTAAGAAGTGCATGGATAGAAGAAAGAGAAGACACCTGCATCCTCCCCGAACTCTCCTCGGAATACGGAAAAAAACGGCTGAACGACAAAGAATTGGATCATTTGAGATTCGAACACGTAAATACCCGTCCGCGGGCTGCAAAAAACGGATGCGCCACACAAATGCACTATGCCCGCCGAGGTATCATAACTCCGGAAATGGAATTTGCAGCCATAAGGGAGAATCAGTTGGTCGACCGCATTAAATCCGAATACCGCATAGATAAGGGAGATTCCATGGGAGCCTCCATCCCCGACTACATAAGTCCGGAATTCGTACGTTCGGAAATAGCGGCCGGAAGGGCAATCCTGCCCGCCAATATCAACCATCCCGAGAGCGAACCCATGGTTATCGGAAGGAATTTTCTCGTAAAAATCAATGCCAACCTCGGCAATTCTCCGGTAACCTCCTCCATAGCCGAAGAGGTCGAAAAAGCGGTATGGGCATTCCGTTGGGGAGCGGACACGGTCATGGATCTCTCTACCGGCGCCAATATCCACGAAACCCGGGAATGGATCATACGCAATTCTCCCGTCCCCGTAGGTACCGTTCCGCTTTATCAAACACTGGAGAAAGTAAACGGAGACGTTTCCAAACTGAATTGGGAGATTTTCAGAGATACCCTGATAGAACAGGCCGAACAGGGAGTGGACTATTTCACCATCCATGCCGGACTCCGCTGGCATCATATCCCGCTTACGCTAAAACGTCTCACCGGTATCGTTTCCCGGGGCGGTTCCATCATTGCCAACTGGTGTACCACCCATAAAAAGGAAAGTTTCATATACGAACATTTCGAAGAAATCTGTAAAATCTTAGCCAAATACGACGTAGCCGTTTCCTTAGGCGACGGACTTCGTCCGGGATGTATTCACGATGCGAACGACAGGGCTCAATTCGCCGAGCTCGAAACTCTCGGAGAATTGACGGAAGTGGCATGGAAACACGATGTACAGGTGCTTATCGAGGGACCGGGACATGTTCCCATGCACAAAATAAAGGAAAATATGGAGCGTCAGCTCAAACATTGCCACGGAGCCCCGTTCTATACGTTAGGTCCTCTCGTTTCGGACATAGCTCCGGGATACGATCATATCACCTCCGCCATCGGAGGAGCCATGATAGGATGGTACGGAACGGCCATGCTGTGTTATGTCACAAAAAAAGAACATCTCGGACTTCCCAATCGGGACGACGTAAAGGAAGGAGTCATTACCTATAAACTTGCCGCACATGCAGCAGACCTGGCCAAAGGCCATCCGGCGGCATATTTCAGGGATTACGCCATGAGTAAGGCTCGTTTCGAATTCCGCTGGAAAGATCAGTTTCATATAGCGTTGGATTCGGAAAACGCCATAAATTTCCATGACCAAACCTTGCCGGACGAAGGCCATAAGGAGGCTCATTTCTGTTCTATGTGCGGAGAACACTTCTGCTCCATGAGAGCCAATCGCGAATTTAGAGAAAAAATAAAAAATGATCCCCACTAACATCATCGTCATCACACCTCCGGAAGATACGGAAAACGAAGCCGTCCTGTGCAACCTTCTTTTCGACAACGGACTGGAACGATTGCACATACGCAAACCCGGGAAGGACAAAGACTCCTACCTCCGACTCATCCGGAATATCGACTCCGGATACAGAAAAAGAATCATAGTCTCCGACTATTACGAATTGGTGGAAGAAGAAGGTATAGGAGGCATACATCTGGCTGCCGGGAAATTGAAAACCCATAGTGTACGCCCGGATATATGCGGTAGTGTTTCCGTATCCTGCCACAGTTTCGAAGAAATCGCACACCTCCCCTTTCGACCGGATTACTGCTTTCTAAGTCCCGTATTCGACAGTATTTCCAAAAAAGAATACAAGGCGGCTTTCGAAGAAAGAGAATTGACGGAAAATTTGAAAAAAATCCCTTTCCCCGTAATCGCTCTCGGAGGCATAACGGCTGGAAAAACGGTAAAATGCCTGCGTTACGGATTTTCCGGAATGGGTGTACTCGGATACATATGGACGAATCCCAAAGAAGCCGTACAAAGGTTTATCCGCTTGAAAACCCCCGTTGTCATGAGCATAGGCGGATTCGACCCCTCGTCCGGAGCGGGAGTTACGGCCGATATCAAAACCTTCGAAGCCACGGGCAGTTACGGACTCGGAGTATGTACCGCCATCACCTTCCAAAATCAGGACGAATACGAAGGCACCGAATGGATACCGTGGCCGGATATAAAAAAACAAATAGAGATTCTTTTACGTAAATTCAATATCCGCTTCGTTAAAATCGGAATCGTGGAGAATTTCCAGACCATAGCGAAAATCACCCGTTTTTTAAACGATATGATTCCGGATGTTCGAATCGTATGGGACCCCGTCATATCTTCCTCTTCGGGACATATATTCCACGACAATTTCAGCCAAATCGACAACATCCTGAAAGACATACATATCATAACTCCCAATACGCTCGAATTCCGGCAATTATTCGGCGACGCAACGGAGGATATCGAAAAAAGAAAAGAAATATGCCGCAAACATCATATGAATATTCTATGGAAAGGCGGACATAATACCGATAAAAAATCCATCGATCGACTTATAACCCCGAAAGACATATTCGAATTCGGAGTATTCAGATCCCGTTACGGGAAACACGGAACAGGATGCGTTTTATCCGCAGCCCTTACCTCCTATCTTGCCGCCGGCAATAAAATCGAAGATGCCTGCAGAGCCGCTCAAAGCTATGTATCGGAATTCATGGACAGCAACGACAGTTATTTAGGCTATCATTTCATAAAACCGGCAAGACGACGTCCCTCCATCGTTCAGGAAGCGTTTCACATGCAATTCATCACCCATCCCGATAAAAACATCGGCATATGCGAAGAGGCGGAAGCCGTATGCAAAGGCGGAGGGCGCTGGATACAGCTAAGGATGAAAAACGAACCTGAGGAAAAACTTTTGGAAACCGCCCGTATGGTGGCAGCCGTTTGTCGCAGATACGGCGCCGTTTTAATCATCGACGACAACGTAAACGTCGCCCGGCAGGTGAATGCCGACGGAGTACACCTCGGGAAAAACGACATGCAACCGGCCGAGGCCCGGAAGATACTGGGTAAGGATAAAATCATCGGGTATACGGCCAACACCATAGAAGATATATTATCCGTAAAAGAAGCGGATTATATAGGCTTGGGGCCTTTCAAACCTACATCTACCAAAGAAAATCCGAGTCCCGTGCTCGGCATACAAGGCTATACGGACATCATCAACCGATTGAAATATCCGGAAAACAAAATTCCCATCGTAGCCATAGGAGGAATAAAAACGACGGATATTCCGGCTCTTTTAAGATGCGGAGTAGACGGAATTGCCATGTCTTCCGGTATAATAAACTCTAACGACATTTCGAAACAGACAAATAAAATCCTAAAAATCATCTATAATGAAACCTTTGAAAATCGCAGATAAAACATTTACCTCCCGACTATTCGTAGGTACGGGGAAATTTTCCTCCAATAGCCTTATGGAAAAAGCGATACGGGAATCCGGTTCCCAACTCGTTACCATGGCGCTCAAACGTATCGATATGAAGGCTCCCCAATCCGACGATATCCTTGCTCATATACCGCAGGAAAGCATAAGTCTCCTTCCCAACACCTCCGGGGCACGCAATGCGAAAGAGGCCGTTTTTGCCGCCCAATTGGCTCGAGAAGCACTGGAAACAAATTGGTTGAAACTGGAAATACATCCGGATCCCAAATACCTTTTACCCGATCCTTTCGAAACTTTGAAAGCTACCGAAACACTCTGCAAAATGGGCTTTATCGTCCTCCCCTACATTCAGGCCGATCCCATATTATGCAAACATTTGGAAAATGCCGGAGCCGCCACCGTAATGCCTCTCGGCTCACCCATAGGAAGCAATTTGGGATTATCCACCAAAGAACTTCTACGTATTATAATCGAACAATCCAATGTACCCGTAGTCGTAGATGCCGGATTGGGAGCGCCTTCCCATGCAGCCGAAGCAATGGAAATGGGAGCCGATGCGGTGCTTGTAAACACGGCCATCGCAGTTTCCCGAGACCCCGTATCCATGAGTCGGGCATTCCGCTTAGGTGTAGAAGCCGGAAGAACGGCATTCGAATCGAGCTTAGCTCCGCAATGCCGTAAAGCGACGGCAAGTTCTCCGCTAACGTCTTTCCTCGATTAAAAAATACGGCAATGGCAACATATTACGATCACATTCGTCCGTATTCATGGCAGGATACGACACGCGAAATCGCCGGAAAAACGGCCAACGACGTCATCGATGCATTGAGTAAAAATAACCGGGACATTGAAGATTTCAAAGCTTTGATATCCCCTGCCGCCGAGGATTTTCTCGAACCCATGGCCCAAGAAGCTCATCGCCTTACGGTAGAGAGGTTCGGAAAAATCATGCAACTCTACATCCCCCTATACCTTTCCAATATTTGTCAGAATTCCTGTATATATTGCGGCTTCAACCATACGAATAAAATACACCGGAAAAAGCTTTCCATGGAAGAGATCGACCGGGAAAGGGAAGCCATAGTTGCATTAGGCTATCGACATGTCCTTTTGGTATCGGGAGAAGCCCCCTCAATAACCGGAGCCCCCTATTATCGGGAGGCAGTAGAACGTATCCGCCCCTATTTCTCCCAGATAGCCCTGGAAGTTCAGCCTCTGGAAACGGAGGAATACCGCAGCCTCCATGAGGCAGGCGTCGGATTCGTATGCGTATACCAGGAAACGTATAATGAAAAAGCCTATCCCACCTATCATCCCGCCGGAAGAAAAGCGAACTATCGCTACCGCTTGGAAACCCCCGACAGAATAGGCGATGCCGACATACAGAAAATAGGAATAGGAGCTTTGTTGGGACTCGAAGACTGGCGTACCGATTCTTTCTTTACGGCTTTACATCTCAAATATTTGGAAAAAAAATATTGGCGAACGAAATACTCCATCTCCCTGCCGAGATTACGACCGGCAGCCGGCAATTTCAATCCCCGCTGTCCCATAACCGACAAGGGGATGGTACAACTCATATGCGCCTATAGACTTCTGGATAAAGAAATTGAAATATCCCTATCGACCCGCGAAAGCCGGGAGTTCAGAAACAATGTAATGAGCCTCGGCATCACCTCCGTAAGCGCCGGTTCGAGCACCGAACCCGGAGGTTATTACGAACCTCACAAGGAATTGGAACAATTCGCCGTAAACGATGCACGTACTCCGGCTGAAATGGCTGAAGATTTGCGCAAACAAGGTTACGAACCCGTATGGAAAGACTGGGACGTATGGATGTAAACGGCATCGAATATCCGGACAGAGAACGGTATGCCCGCCAGATCATGCTCGAGGAAATAGGCGAAGAAGGGCAAGCCCGCTTGAAAGCGGCTTCGGTAGTTGTCGTAGGGGCCGGAGGATTGGGTTCGGCCGTTCTCCTCTACCTCGCGGCTTCCGGTATCGGTCATATCGGAATCATCGACGACGACAGAGTCGCACTAAGCAACCTTCAACGTCAAATACTCTATACGATGGAGGATATCGGCTCTTTCAAAGCGGCCTCCGCAGCCGAACGATTAAAAATGCTCAACCCCGGATGCAAAACGGATTTCAGTATCCGTCGCCTGACCGAAGAAAATGCCGGAGAAATTACCGAAGGATACGATCTCATCGTAGATGCCGTCGACAATCTTCCCTCCCGCTACATTATGGATGAGGTGAGCCGAAAACATCACATACCCTTCATATACGGAAGCATATCCGAATTCTACGGACAAGTATCCGTATTCAACTATAAAGGAGGACCGTCTTATACGGATCTCTTCCCCGTATCCGATTATTCCTCTCTCCGACATCCTTCGGTCGGTACCGTGGGCACTCTTCCGGGTGTTATAGGCAGTATTCAAGCTTCCGAGGCCATAAAAATCCTCCTGGACTTACCCCATGTCCTGTCCGGAAAACTATTGATGGCGGACTTGTTGAAAGCCGAATTCCGGACGGTAAACATCCGGAAAGCTAATTGAGGAGATCGGGACGCAGCCTCTTCGTACGCTCCAAAGCTTGCTCTTCCTCCCATTTTTTTATAAGTGCATGATTGCCGGAAAGGAGTACTTCCGGAACTTTCCAACCGTTATAATCCGCCGGGCGCGTATAAACGGGAGGTGCAAGTATATTATCCTGAAAAGAATCCTCCAAAGCCGAAGTCTCGTCTCCCATGGCTCCGGGAATAAGGCGAACAATGGCATCGGTCATAATACAAGCCGGCAATTCTCCGCCCGTCAACACGTAATCCCCTACGGAGATTTCCCGAGTGATCAAATGTTCCCGTACCCGATGGTCCACTCCCTTATAATGCCCGCAAAGAATAATGATGTTTTGTTTGAGGGAAAGCTCATTGGCTATTTTTTGATTGAACACCTCTCCGTCCGGAGAGGTGTAAATGACATCGTCATAAGCGCGTCCCTCCTTGAGCTCTTCTATAGCCCGGTGAATGGGCTCCACCTGCATAACCATACCCGAAGAACCGCCGAAGGGATAATCGTCCACTTTACGGTAGCGGTCCCGTGTCCAATCCCGTATGTTATGCACGTGGATTTCCACAATGCCGGCCGCTTGCGCTCGTTTCAATATGGAATAATTCAACGGACTCTCCAGCAAACCGGGAACGACGCTTAAAATATCTATACGCATCCTATTTTAAAAAATCTTCGAAATAATCGGTAACCTTTTGCATAAGATGGATCCTGTCCCGTCCCGTAACATTATGCTCCGCCCGGGGATAAGGGAAATAGTCCACCTGTACGTTATTTTGGATACAAGCCCTGACAAAACTCAAACTATGCTCCGGTACGACCACATTATCGATTACTCCCTGGCAAATCAATAATTTACCTTTAAGCTTGGCCGCCATAGGAATAAGACTTGTAGCAGCATAGCCCGCCGGATTATCCTTGGGATTTCCCATATAACGCTCCCCGTACATGACCTCGTACCATTTCCAATCGATAACGGGACCTCCGGCTACGCCTACCTTGAATACATCCGGATAATTGGTCATAAGGGATATCGTCATAAATCCGCCGTAACTCCATCCGTGCACGCCTATGCGGGAGGCATCCACCCAGGCGTGGGATTTAAGAAATTTCACGCCCTCCATCTGGTCGGCCATCTCCGCCTTTCCGCATTGTCCGTAGATGGCAGCCTCGAATTCCTTACCTCTATTCCACGATCCCCGGTTATCGAGCACAAAAACCGCATAACCTTTTTGAGCCATCAGCATCTCCCAATTAGGCATACCGCCCCCCCATACATTCTGTACCATCTGGGCATGAGGACCTCCGTATACATATACGATTACGGGGTATTTTCGAGAAGGATCGAAATCCGCCGGCTTCAGCAGACGGTAATAAAGATCGGTTTTCCTGTCTGCCGCCTTTATCGTCCCGAGTGTCAATTCTCCGAGTTTATACCCTTCATTGGGCACGGGGGCGGTAAACACCGTTTCGCAATATTTGCCGTCGGTCGATGCCACATCTATCCGCCGGGGAATCTCCGTACTCGAATAATTATCTATAAAATAGCGTTTGCTACTGCTGAGAACAACATGGTGCCACCCCGGCTCTCTTGTCAGACGCACCGATTTACCGCCCTTCAGACTAACCTTGAATAAATGGTTTTCTATGGGAGAAACCGCAGCCGACATATAATAAACGTAGTTGGCATCCTGCCCCACATAAGTCACATCCCCCGCATCCTTGGTCAGGCGTTTTACCGATTTCCCCTTCACATCGCATAGGTAAAGATTCCAGTAACCGTCTCTGTTGTTGGTCCGGTACAGGAATTTCCCGGAATCCTTTTCAATAAATACGAGAGGAGCCGAGGGTTCCACGTATTTATCGCTCTTCTCTTCTAATATCGTCCTCAGATAACTTCCGTTTTCGGCATCGTACACATTGAGTTTCATGTGATTTTGCCTACGATTGAGCACCTGTATGTAAATTTCTCCGGCATCCGGACTCCAACTGATATTCGTCAAATAACGTTCTTCGTCGAAATCCGTCACTTCGGCAAACACGGTCTTCCCCGTAGTCAAAGAATATATACCGAGGGATATGCGTTCGGAATCCATTCCCGTCATGGGATATTTTATCATATTCACAGAACCCGTACGAGTCGTTATATCCAACAAAGGATAATCCGTCACATGGGTATTATCCTTGCGATAGAATGCGATCTTATTACCGTCGGGCGACCAGAATATCCCTTTTTCGATGCCGAATTCGTTACGGCTTACAACTTGTCCGTTCACGATATTCTTATCCCGATCGGTTGTAAGAGCCGTTTCCTCTCCCCTATCATTTTGCAAATACAGATTATTGTCCCGGGTAAAAGCGATGCAACCCTTTTCGTGCATTTCGATATTTTCCGCATTTGCCGGAAGTTTTATCTTTTGAATCAAAGTTTTGGTCTCTATATCTCCCGTATAAACATAACCTTTATAAGAAAATCTTATACGTTTTCCATCCAACCATTGCACATGAGGCATATTCGTCACTTCCATTCCCGTTATCTTGGAAAAATCTTCCCGGCGGACGACTACTTCTTCCGCTCCACCCTTCTTCCCTATCGTACGGGCTTTCAAACTTCCTTCCTTAAACTCTACAACGGCATCCTTATCTCCCTGCCATTGAATAAAATGCCTTTGAGGATAAAGGTGATAACCGACAATCGCCTCTTCCATAGTGTACACTTTCTCCTGTGCACATAAACTCCCGGCCGCTAAGCACAGGAGCGTCATCCATAATAATCTTAGTTTCATCTCTATTTAATTTAAATTACATATCTCTCCGTCATCTTATCGAAAAATCGTCCCTATCGTTCAATATCGGAAATTTTTCCCGGAATCTGTAAAGCGCATCCAAGTCCAAATCGGCGAATACGACATTTTCTCCCGCATCTCCGCACGAAGCTACGATTTTCCCTTTCGCATCTACAATAGCCGAATCTCCGGCATAAAAAACTCCGTTCCCTCCGAGACCGTAACAATTTACTCCCGCCACGAAGCACTGATTTTCGACAGCCCGTGCTCGAAGCAAAAGATTCCACGCATTCCGCCTTGCTTCCGGCCAAGCGGCCACATAAACGGCAATATCGTATTCTTCCGTATTGCGACTCCAAACGGGGAAACGCAAATCGTAACATATAAAAGGAGCTATACGCACCCCTTTATAATCGAAAACGAGTTTATTCTTGCCTTCCGTAAAATGCTCCCGCTCCCCTCCCATCGTAAAACAATGACGCTTATCGTAATACATAAAACTCCCATCCGGGAAAGCTATAATCATACGATTGTAAAAAGTTTCTCCCGAACGATAAACCGTAGAACCTGCAATAAGGGCTTTTTTATCCGAAGCCCATCCGCTCATCCGCATTTTAATGCGTTCGAAGTCCGCAGCCGTATTTTCTTTCCCTTCCATGGAAAATCCCGAGGCAAACATTTCCGGAAATATAAAGATATCCCCGCCGGGTGCATTCCGAAGTAGATTTTCAATATGCCGCAAATTCGCATCCGTATCTCCCCATTTCAAGGAAAGCTGAAACATTCCTATTTTCATCACACCGTATTCATATGTCGCCGCAGGAAAAAAGTTCCGGATGTTTGGGATTGGCATCCTTGTAGGTAGACATGATGTACTTCATATCGGCCTCCAAATCTCCGGTAGGCACGAATCTTTGTCCCCACGAACAATATTTATATTTATAATCGATACGGCCGAGATAAACGGGAACATCCGCCGCTTTGGCTATCATCCAAAAACCTTTCTTCCATTTCCTGCGTTTCTTCCGGCTCCCTTCCGGAGTTATCGTAAGGTAAAAGACATCGTGTTTCTTGAATTCCTCCACCATTGCATCCACAATACCGTTATCCCGAGCCCCTCTATCTACAGGAATCACGTTGAGAGCCCTCAATATCGCTCCCAAAGGGAAGAAAAAAAATTCTTTTTTCATCAGTATATAAGTGGGAATTCCCCTGCTCATAAAAGTCAACTTTCCCCATATAAAATCCCATACCGAGGTATGGGGAGCCGAAATCACTACGGCTTTCTTATCTGCGGGGATCTCCCCTTTAACCGTCCAACCGGATATCCAAAGAATAAATTTCGCTATATGCCTCATCGTCAATCTTCGATATATAACGACAAAAATACAAAGATTTTTAAGGATAAACAACTCGTATCTCTCCCAAAAACAACATCGCTTACAAATCCGGCAGAAACAATTCAAAAAATACGGGGTTGTTTCCTAATTATTTGAAATCCTAAAAAAACGGATAAGCCTTTTACAAATTCACCTTTTCGTACTACATTTGCAGCAATAAATCAAAAGAAATGGAAACATTAAAACACGAATGCGGGATTGCCGTGGTACGTCTTTTAAAACCTTTGGAATACTACCACGAAAAATACGGTACTTGGATGTACGGCCTGAACAAACTCTATCTGTTGATGGAAAAACAACATAACAGAGGACAGGAAGGAGCCGGAATGGCCTGCGTAAAATTAAACGCCAATCCGGGAGAAGAATATCTCTTCATCGAAAAAGCCATGGGAACCGACGCCATTACCGAAATTTTCGGGAATGTGCAAAAACGGTTCAAAAACTTCAATCTTTCGGATACCGTAAATCCGTATTTTGCCAAAGAACGGCTTCCTTTCGCCGGCGAATGCTATATGGGACATCTCAGATACAGCACTACCGGCAAATCCGGATTGGAATACATCCATCCCATGGTAAGGCGAAACAACTGGAGGGCTAAAAACTTAGCCATATGCGGCAATTTCAATCTTACCAATATCGAAGACGTATTTCAGGCTATTACTTCAAGAGGGCAACATCCCCGTCATTATTCTGACACCCATATTCTCCTGGAGCAAATCGGACATCGCTTGGATCGGGAAGTGGAACGCCTGTATCGCATATGCAAATCCGACGGAATGCGCGGCATGGACATCACCAACTACATCGAAGCCAATATAGAAGTGTCAAACGCCCTCAAATTTTGCAGCCCTTTATGGGATGGAGGTTATGTAATGTGCGGCCTCACCGGGAGCGGGGAATCCTATGCCATGCGCGACCCCTGGGGTATACGCCCGGCATTCTACCATATGGACGATGAAATCGTAGTCGTCGCTTCGGAACGTCCCGTCATACAAACCGCTTTAAACGTTCCGGCGGAAACCGTAAACGAATTGCAGCCGGGAACGGGAATTTTTATCGACCGGAACGGAAAAATCCGATTTACCGAAATTTTACAACCTAAAATCAAAAAATCCTGCTCTTTCGAACGCATATATTTCTCCCGCGGAAGCGATAAAGACATATACAGAGAACGGAAAAAACTGGGCCGGAATTTAGTGGCCCCCATATTGAAATCCATAGACGGCGATTTGGAACATAGCGTATTCTCTTTCATCCCCAATACGGCAGAAGTAGCCTATTACGGAATGATTGAAGGGATTCAGGAATATCTGGATAAAGAGAAAATACGTAAAATCGAAAACCGTCCCGATATGAACGGAGAAGAATTGGAAAAAATCATCCGCCAAAGAGTAAGAACGGAAAAGGTCGCCATAAAAGACATCAAATTGCGGACATTTATCGCCGAAGGCAAAAGCCGGGAAGAATTGGCCGCCCATGTATACGACATCACTTACGGAACCATAAAACCGGGGATCGACAATTTGGTAATCATCGACGACAGTATCGTAAGGGGAACTACGCTTAAACAAAGTATTATCGGCATACTCGACCGCCTCCGCCCGCGAAAAATAGTCATCGTTTCCTCCTCCCCCCAAATTCGCTATCCCGACTGCTACGGAATAGACATGGCCCAAATGACGGATTTCATCGCTTTTAAGGCTGCCGTCGAATTACTCAAAGACCGTAAGCTGGAGCGTATTTTATGGGAAAGCTACGAAAAAGCGAAAAAACAACGTATATCCCGTCCCGAAGACGGAGTATATGTAAATTACGTAAAAGCGATATACGAACCTTTTACCATAGACGAGATATCCCGGAAAATGGTGGAACTTCTCCGCCCCGCTCAAACAAAGGCCGAAGTGGAAATCGTTTTTCAGGATTTGAAAGGGCTGCATTCCGCCATACCCGAACATGAGGGAGACTGGTATTTTTCCGGAGATTATCCTACTCCCGGAGGGGCAAAAATGGTAAACAATGCCTTCATCAACTATATGGAAAAGGATTTTAAAAATTAAAAGGCCTTCCGGCTTGGTTATGACGGAAATAAGTTTTAAATTTGCAGTCGCAATTTTCCTCAGGGGTAAATTAAGCGGACAATGGTTCCACCCCGTGGTTTTAACTTAAATATTTTAAAGATGTACGCTATTGTAGAAATTGCAGGTCAGCAGTTCAAAGTGGAAAAAGACCGTAAGGTTTACGTTCATCGACTCGCTTCGGAAGAAGGAGCAAGCGTTGAATTCGACAAAGTATTGTTTGTAGATAACGAAGGCAGCGTTTCCATCGGTACTCCCGTATTGGAAGGCGCATCCGTCAAGGCGAAAGTTCTCCGCCATCTCCGCGGCGACAAGGTTATCGTCTTCAAAAAGAAAAGAAGAAAAACTTTTAAAAGAAAGAACGGACACCGTCAGGATCTTACCCAGATTCAAATCGAATCCATCAATGCTTAATTTTATTTTGTAACGTCTAAATTATTGAGAAATGGCACATAAAAAAGGAGTCGGAAGTTCTAAGAACGGAAGAGAATCGGAAAGTAAACGACTTGGTATAAAAATATACGGAGGACAATTCGCCAAAGCCGGAAATATCATCGTTCGCCAAAGAGGTACCGTACATAATCCCGATAAAAATGTCGGTATGGGGAAAGACCACACCTTATATGCTTTGATCGACGGGAATGTGATTTTTCGAAAAAAGAAGAACAATCGTTCTTACGTTTCGATACAGGCTGTGGAAAATCCGGTGGAATAAAATAAAAAAGCGCCTCTTGAAAGGCGCTTTTTTTATTACTTTATGAGCCGCTAAAAGGTAATAGAAACTTAAAACCGCGGCCACGTAGCACCACCGTATTATCATCCCGTACCTCTTCGACATAAACCCGGTGCACCCCTTCCTTAAGGCGGGGTTTCTCAAGAGAAAATCTAAGAACGTTAACATCCATATAAGTTCCCTGCACGGGATTTACAACCGGAGCTACCTTAAGATAAGCTCCTCTGTAAGTATTTATCCAACCTCCATACGGACGAGCGCTGTTTATAATCCATGTTCCCATACCGGCCCTTTGAACAGTCATTACATTGCCGATCATTTTATTACTGCTGAAATATTTCTCGTCCGTTCCATATAATCCGATTTCTTCCAATTCATCGGCCGCTTTTACAGTTACGGATAAATTCTGTTTCTCACCATCCTCCCCGGTTGCAGTAATATTGGCCTCCCCTTCGTAAAAAGCCCTTATCTCCAAAATATTCGTTTCTCCGTCCCACTTCACATCCATAATGTGTTCGGGATCGTCTACGTCCAGTTTCACACGTTCTCCGCCCCCCGTAAGACTGACGAACTTGCTCCTGTCTTTCGGATAAAGTCGCACCGCCTTATGACTGAAACTCAACCGGGAAGGTACCACTTTAATTTTCAACCTTCGGCTTTTATCGTGAGAGATTACCGTCGCAAAAGTTTCTCCCTCCCATAATCCTCTTACTCTCAACGTATCCCTGCTAACACGAACATGAGCGACCTTAGAGTTTTCCACACTCACCGCATATTTGCCGTTTCCTCCGGAAAGGAAAAGAGTCCTTTCCGTTTGTCTATTCAATGCCAATTCTTCAACGGCCTCGTCTTTACCTATTTGTATTTCCGGAAATGGAGTCTTATCCTGTTTTTCACATGAAAAACAAAACAAACAAACGACGATACTCATTCCTACCATTATTTTTTTCATACTAATCTTTATTCAATAATTATTTTTCGCGAACCGCCAAACGATACCTGATATTCCATATACGTTCGGGCGTTTCCTCTATTTTGATTTCCAAGACGGAACGTCCTTCCTTAGGAAATTTCAACATTCCGTTTTCCGGAAGCACCGGAACTCCGTCTATTTTATAAGATATTTTAGCTTCTTTTTCCGCTAAATCGAGATAATACAATTTAATTTCCTTAGTACAAACGCCATCATTCCTGATTGTACGCAAATAAGGAATACGTTCATCGGAATCCACCGCTTTTTCTAAAGATTGGGTTTTGAAATTTATTTCTTCCGTATAATCGGAATACTCCCGGTCTTTAACGCTTCTGATTTTTACTTTATAATCATTTCCGAGCTCCAAATTTTCTACCGTATAAAAATTGGTATTCACTTTAGCAACGCATTCCGCATCGACAAAGACCTCCCATTCCACATCGGGATCTGCAGCCTTATCCCAAGTCAACTCGATTTCCCGTTGATACGCCTTTCCTTCGAAACTCTTGGGAATAGGAAGAGAGCCACCTTGATTCTCCGCTTCCACCATACAAACATCATCCAATAAAATTTCTCCTCTCCCTCTGTATATCCGGAAGCCCAATCCCGCCTTATTTATACCTCCTCCCGGAACTTCTACGACTATTTCTTCTCTTTTCCAATCCGTAACGGTTGCAACCTCATCGTAAGATTTTTTGCCCTTCCATGTCAAATCCTGATACCATGAAAAAGATACCTGAATTTTATCTCCCGCATTACTGCCTTTATGCCAGAACGATAAAATATAGGATTTACCTTGTTGCACTTCAAGTACATTACCCTGACCGTTTTTAATAAGACTCATACTCCCTCCGTTTGCATACACTTTTAAAGCATATTGTCCGGTACTCCCGGGACATACATCTTCCACCTTCTCGGAGAACAACACGGTAGTTACATACCATCCCACAGGCCTACCCATAGTCGTAAATTCCTCGAACCCTCCGTTGGGAATAATATTGTTGTCACATAATTGCGCCTTTATCATCAATGGAGTCCCCAAACATAAGAACAGCCATAAAATATTCTTTTTCATAACCTTTTATATGTTATTTTTTAATTTCTTCCAATGAAACATTCAACATTTGCCCTAACGCCAAGGCTATATTTTTTAAAGAACCTTCCACATTTTCCTCTTCCAACAAACGATTTTTCTCCCATAGTCCCGCATCCCGAGTAAGACTTGCCAATAGACCTTTTACCTTTTCATAAGTAAAATAAGGCATGCCTTCGGGACTGCGCGTAAACTGGGCGGCATATATCAAACCGCAAGCTTGGGACAAAAATAAAAATGCATATTTCGGCCTTTCGTCCATATTGACTAACGTATTCTCCCCGACAAGTAAATCCATCGCTCTTACGACAACGACTCTCGATAATTCCTCCCTGATGATTCTAACCTGCTCTTTTATTTCATCATAACGAAATGTTTCCAACAACATACGCCCCCGGACAAATGCCTGAAATATTTTTCGCTCGCTTTCCCTGAGTACGGAAATACCTCCGGACTCCGCCAAAGGTTTCCAAAAGATATAATAGCCGTAAGCCAAATCCCAATGATGTTCCAATTCCGTATAATTCTTCCCTGCAGGTAATTCCATGCTTTCATGTTTACGCTGCAAATCTTTATTATCCAAAACGCTGTCATCCAAATGCACATTCAAAATTTTATCCAGATAAATCGCTCCTTTTACGGCATTTTTAAATACGTCCGCAACTGCAACTCCCTTTTCATCGACAAAATAAATGTTTTTATCGCCTATATTGTTGCCGACATATCCCGTCCTTCCTTTAACGGCTTCCCGAGTTCTATGTTTATAAGGATCGTCCGACTTATATCCTCCTATATGCGCTGAAATATTCAACAACTCCGCCATATCTTCCAGTATTTTCTGCCTATGCCCCTTGTGCAACAGCGATTGGGCTATTTCTTCCTTAGGTTTCAATCCGAATTCTCCTTCGTTATAAAAAGAAAACACTGTCGTATACTCGTAATCGCTCCCCATTCGGGCTTCCTTCAAATAACTCGAATATATGTAATCGAGCGGAGCTTTTAAAAAATCACATTCCAGCAAATCCACACTATTCGCTCCGTTTCTCGAAAATTTATATTGAGGGGGCGGCATTATCGGTTCGATATAAGCCGAGTCCACGGTTTCTCCTTCGCCTTTATTACACGAAATCATCCCTCCCAAAAGACATACGGCCAGAACTCCTTCCCATAATCTATACATAACACGATTTTTAAGGTAATACAATATATTCACAATACGGATATTTGAGTTTATTCGGTCCCTCGTTATTTTGATACTGCTCCGTTTCGAGAGCGGGGATTTCGATAAGTCCGTCCGTAGAAACGGCTGTGATACGGGCTTTGACATTGGAATTTCTCGGACCCACCCCATTTACGCATAAATACATGGGGAATCCGGAATTCACATAGAAAACGATTTTATATTCGAATCCGTTTTTACTACCTTCCTCTCCGTCGCTCGTAATCGTAATAAGTTCTTTTTTTTCATTAATATAAGTTACCGTATATCGTGCCGTCATATTATCGACAAAATTCCCTCGCTCATCCAATTCCGTAAAAACATAACTCAATGTTACTTCATATCTATTTTCGGCATCCGAAATCTCCTCTCCCGGATATTTATAATTTTCCAATGCCAATTCGGGATCGCATAATTTTACAATGAGATCTCCTCGCATATTTTCAGGTTTCTCAATCTCTCCCAAAGGGAAAAGCGTATCGTAATCCTCTTCCGGTTTATCCTTTTCTTTCTTATTACAGGAAAAAAAGAGCACCAAACATAATATAAAAAAGTATTTCATATCGTATTTTTTTAACGTTCGACCATATTATCCCAAATTTCAGCTACGACTCCGGTAGTTTCCCCTTGAGGAGCCAAATGTCTGCTCACCCATCTTTCTATCCTAGCAACCGGATCGTACACCCGTACCAACTCGCAAACAAATCGATTTCCGACTCTTTGAAAATCGTAGAAAATATAATTCTTATTATACCGGAATCCCGTTCTGAAACTGAGTCCGTGTTCCGTTCCCACATATCCCGAACCCAATCCGTTAACTTCTCGAGGCCACCCTATAAGATTGGGGACTTTGGCATATAAAAACAAATAATAACGCTTACTCTTTATTTTATTCAACCAAGGGGTATTGAGTTCATCTTCCCGTTTAAGAAACATATCGCTTTTAAAATATATCCTGTCTTCCTTGCGAATAATCAATTGAGGATTCTTCATTTTCTCGAAAAACACCCTGTTTTCATAGGATTTTTTTATATAATCCGCTCTATCCCGCTCACGTTCAAGTTTCTGAAATACGATATATTCCTTAGCCGGTTCAAAATAAGAAGAGGTTTTAAAAACCAAATTTCCATCCGAATCTTTTCCGAAATACAAAAAATCGGAAGAACCGGAGAAACGGTCATTCACAATATCGTGCAAATAATTATATGTCGTAAAACTCAAACAGGTAAATGTATTCTGCCTTACTTCAAACCGGCTTCTTTTAATTTGCTCTATTGTATGTTCATCGTAATCGGCTGTCATCTCTACAATACCCTCCGGCAGGAACTTCATCAAAAAACAATGTCCTCCGTAACCGTAATGTTCCCTATACCCGTACTGGGATATCAACTCATTCGGATTGGAAAACAAAAGCGAATCGGTTTTGGAAAAATAGATCACTCTCCATCCGTAAGGGGCCTCGGTAAGCTCTTTCCTCAAATTGCTTATATGCTCCGCACTCCTTTCTGACGGAGAACTTTCGAACACTTTCTCATCTTGGCAAGAAATACTTATTGCTGCCAGAACAAAAAATAAATAAATTCCGGTTTTCATGATTGTTTTTTTAAAAACACCTTCATACGCTTAACACTCTCCATCTGCAATCGATTTAAACGAAGACCTATTTTTTTCTTAAAATATTCTTCCACCAAATCCTGTTTTTCCGCAAGTTCTTTATGAGCTTGCTTTGCTTCTTCATTATATCTTTGCTGTAATTCGGGATCGTCTTCATCCTGCAACGGAGTTTTGGCCACATTGAGAGCTTTCAATATCTGCTTAGGCGTATGGGTTAATTTGGCACTTATAATTTCAGCAAAATCGTCTTCGGCGGAAAGAAAGGAATGCAATGTAAAGAAACCTCTTCTATGGGCAAAATCACTGAGTCCGAATAGCTTTGCCCGCGTTATGGAAGAAAGCAGAGGAAATATATTATAGGATGTCGAAGGAGAATATCTGTTCTGACTTACGGATAAAAATTTATCCCTGTCGTAAGGAAAAATCTCCATCAAACGTCGGGCAAACTGGTGATGAACACTTCTCATCAATATAAATACCTTTTCCTCATTTTTAGAATCGAAATCATTTACGTTATATAAATACATTTCGGAGGCCGTCGCCGTCGAATTATACAACAACTCCACCCCGTTGGCATCCAAATTTTTCCCTCCGTACATATATATTTTAACGGGATTCTTCCCCAACATAAATTTCTCCCCTCCGAACTCGTCCTGCATATACAAATCTATCCACAATTCTTTTATCGTCTCCAACACTTTTTTAACGTTTTCTGCCTCGGGCGGATAAGTGTAACTGCCTTTCTGTGCATTGTTTTTATCCCAATGATAATCCACCTCTATGCCGTAAGGAAGGGTAAGCGTATCGTGTATCCATTTATCCAACTCCGTATATTCACGCAATACGGAATTACACTCCACAACGCTATGTTCCGACAATTTTTCTTCTTTCCCGCAACCGGGAATTATCAAAGAAAATACAACGATATACAATATTTTTTTTATCATCTCGCTAATTATTAAACCATTATTTCCATATATCGAGCAAATTTCATCAAAAAGCGGTTTCAAAATCGCGAGGATTGGGTTCCAATCCCCTATTGATCGCTTCTACAGGTATTTGTAGCGTTTTTCTCGGATCTTCTTTTCTCAAAGGTCGGTAAATACTGTTTTTGGAATTCCGTTTTACCGGAATATAAAATCTCCGGATATCAAACCAACGCAACCCCTCGTGAAGAAATTCTTTTTGTCTGAATTCCGTTATGGTTTTCACTAAGGCCAATTGTTTGATTGTCATTCCGTAAAAAGGAGTGTATATGGAATAATTCTTCGTACTCGTCCACGTATAATCCGAATGAAAACAGGGAGGGGTAATCTCGAATTTACCGCGTAAATATTCCAAAAAATCATATATGGATTTCTCGTAATCCCGCTTCATTGCATAAGCCTCCATACGATTAAGCATCACTTCGTCGGTAGAGAAAAGTACATTGGTTACATAAAGTCCTTTAGGTTTGTTTCCCGCACTCCCGAAAAGCGATAATTCGTCGAATTTGGCAATATACCCCCCATCGTTAATCGGAGTTCGGGAAGAGTTAAACAAAAAAAGCGGAGCGAATTTCACTTCGGAAAATTCTCTACACCCGTCTACTCCTTTTTCATCGAAAATCCGTTTCATCGTATTGCGTGTTACGCCGTATTTTTCTACGGGAAAATTTCTGGCTATTCGGGATTCCGTAGCAACGACAAGCAAATTAGCCGGTTCTTCCGGAGAAGCGTATTTTTTATATAAGGTCCTGTAATTAGGAAATAATTCTTTCTCGTATTTATGCCATTTCCGCAATACTTGTTTCGGATCCGTTCCAAGTACGTAATCGGCATATTTTATGACTAAATCCCATTCTCCTTTCATAAGGTAAAAACGGGAAGCAAAGGCATACGCCGCTTTTTTATTAAAATGATATTTCGGCTTTTTATAAAAATCGTCGTCAACCAAACTAATACCGAATTTCAAATCTTTTTCAATTTTATCGTATACTTCTTTAACCGTACCTCGGTTATATTCCACCAAGGCGTGTTTTTCAGGCCGTGTAAGATAGGGTATACCCGGAGATTTCAAGGATTTTTCCGCTCCGTAAGGAGCGGCCCATATATTGACGAGCATAAAATGCAAATAGGCCCGCAATAAAAAGGCCTCCCCGTACAAGGCTTTCACCCTTGGAGTCTTAGGGTATTCCGCCAATAACTCCAAAGCCTTATTCGCTTGAGCTATGCCCGCATAACAAGCGTTCCAATAATTCAAAGGAGTATCCAAATCCTCTTGATCATAATCCTCCCAAAAATACATCGCTTCATTCAAACGGGAATGAACCCCGTTAACACGCTCCTCCACATTATCCGTACGCGCCTCTAAAAAAGCGAAATAACTCGCTTCGGGATATGCTCCGGTCAAAAGTTCGGCTATTTTTTCTTCCGAATCTATTTTCACTTCAAGGGAAGAATCCGGATTTTTATTCAAATAATCCTGACAGGCAACCAATAGGGGCAATATAGAAATAATACGTATATACCTTTTCATAATCAATCATTTAAAATCCGATATTCAATGTTAACGTATATTGTTTGGGAGTAGGTAAAGAAACTCCTCCCGATTTATAATATTCGGGGTCCTGCCCGTTCAATCGTTTATCGGAATAAATCAAAAAAGGATTCGTTATATTGATTTTCAAACCGATATTTTCAAGCCCCGAACGCTTTATTAATTTTTCCGGCATATTATAGCTTAAGGATATGTTTTTCATCCGTACAAAACTTCCGTCGACCACCCTCTTCTGAGAATAATTATACGTATTATACGCCTTTTCTATATTCTCTTCTCCCACTAAACCGATTAAATCCAAGGATGGCAATCCCGGTATTTCCGTTTTCATTTCATCCCCGGGATTCAACCAGCGATCGTAATAATCCTTCGAAAATACGTTCAAATCGGCAAAAGCCGGATCAAATACCGGATTCAATCGTATTTTATTTCCGGCCTGAGTCGTAATGAAACATGAGAATTCCCAGGACTTATATTTAAAGGTGTTCGACAAACCTCCGATTACCTTGGGTTCTATGGGGCCGTGGTATATCAAATAAGATTTGGAATATTGTGCATCTAAAAAATCCGCTCCCGATATATTCGAATACATCCCGTTATTGGACGGATAAAGTCCGAAATCGAAAGTCGGAAGTCCGTAAGAATTAAGTCCTTGATAATTAAAAGAAAACAATGCTCCCTTTGGAAATCCGACAATACTTCCTCTTCCCATTCCCGCCACCATATCGAAGGTATTGGGCGTATTATTCAAACGTGTAATCTTTTGATGCATATAACTCAATGTGAATCCGGTAGACCATGAAAATTCGTCGGATACGATATTTTTCGAATTAAGGGAGAGCTCCACTCCCCGGGTACGCATATCGCCGAAATTCGCATATTTATAATATTGACCGCCAACTCCCGACGTACGTATCAAGTCTATCAAATCGAAAGAATTCCGTTGATATATATCCAAAACGGCATTCAATCGATTATCGAATAATCCCAAATCCGCACCTACATTGAGTTCATACATTTTTTCCCAAGTCAAATCCCGATTTTCCAGATGCAGAATTCGCAAGGCATTCTCCCTATCTTCAAAACGGAATCGATTGGTTATAAAATTCTTGAATACCGCATTGGAATTAATGGCCTGTTCGTTCATCTTAGCCGTAAGCCCGTAACTCACCCGAAGAGCCAATCTGGAAATATCCGAACTCCCTCCCATAAAATCTTCCCTGTCCATATTCCATTTCGCTCCGATATTCCAGGTAGGAAGCCAACGGGAACGAGTTCCTTTCCCTGCCGTATTCGAACCTTCATAGTTAATTACCGTATTGAATATATATTTCCCGGCATACCCATATGTTCCGCTCAAAGAAAAAGTAACTCCTCTGTCATTACGTTCCATCAATGCAAAATAATCGGCAGCTTCTCCGGTTAATTTTTGAAAAATCAACGGATTGGTAAATATTTGATTCCCCCTGTCATATTGTATCCCGTATCCCTGAAACGGATTTACCGTCCGGTCCGCATAACGGATTTCGGTAAATCCGAAAACTTTTATATCGTGCTCTCCCGTCTGTTTATTATAATCCAAAGCCAAACGCCCCATATAACTTCTCAATGAGGTTTCCGTCTTATTAAATATACCTCCGTGCGTAAGTGCTACCTTAGGTTGAAGCAAAGGATTATCTTTATCTTTCAACAAATAAATGTTTTGTTGTGCTACATAAGGAGTTTCATTGGCCCGGAAAGCTTTTATCACATTAGAGTGTTCGGTAATAAAGTGTGAATTGCCGGTAAAGGCCCGACGAGCGGCAACCAATACCTTCAACTCCAAACTGCGTCCTATCTTATAAGCCGCCTCCCCTTGGACTTTAAAATCCAATAGATTTATTTTCATATAATTATTATCGTATTCATTGAGAATATTAAAAGGTGCCCAATTATTCCGGTAATATTCCAATTCGCCGTTATTCCCCCGAGGTCTCAACGTCCGACTCGTTCCCAGAGCATAAGCAAAGGGATTAATATCAAAATCCCTCTCAAACGAACCGATAACCGTATTTTTACGTTGAGGCACCGTACCGGGGGCCTTTTGATTACGCATATTACCCTGAACGGAAAGAATAGCCTTAAAACCGTCATTCAGATAAAAGGTGTTTTTTAAATGTGCGGTAATCCTCTTCACATTGTCGATTACGCTCCAACCGGCATCATGGTAAAAACCCAACGAAGCATAGGTTGCCGTGTTGCGACCGCCTCCCGAAAAACTGACGGTATGGTTATAAATGGGTTTGAAAGTAAATAAATGTTTGAACCAATCGGTATTGGCATATTCCCTTTCCCGCAAAAAATCCTCTTTTGCCTTAGTCGTATTCGGCAGATAGTATTTCCCCGTTTCCGGATTTACCGTACTTATGTTTTTATACATCTGATAATAAACTCCGCTCCGTCTTCCGTACAAGGCATTTTGAAGATTGAAATAGCCCTTATTCGCCATTTCCAAATAAACGGACATCGTTTCCTGCGAATTGAGCAAATCGAAATCGGTATAAGAGGGACGCATCCGAATACTTTGCTCAAAAGAATAGGAAAAACCGTTAGGCTTATCTCTTTTCCCGGAACGGGTGGTAATGACTATTACGCCGTTCAACGCCCGAGCTCCGTAGACCGATGTGGCCGAAGCATCCTTAAGCACCTGTATATCTTCGATATCGGCAGCATTCAATCCCGCTATGGCGGAACTTATAAGAGTTACGGCATCGCCCGAAGCCAACTGATCCAATGTCAACGAGACGAGATCTTCGTATACGGCTCCGTCGATTACCCACAAAGGTTGCACATTCCCGATAATGGAAGCTCCTCCTCTGATATTTATTCTCGGAGCCGCTCCGAAAGTTCCCGTTATATTCTGTATGGAAAGTCCGGGGACACGTCCTTCCAGCATACGAGATGCATCGGCCACTCCCTCTATTTTAATCTCATCCATTTTAACAGAGGTGGCAGAACCCGTAAATACCCGGTTTTTTATTTGTTGATATCCGGTAATTACCACTCCTTCCATTTCCTGCACATCCCCCGTAAGCACGATATCCATAACGGACGAAGTAATTTTCACCTTCCGAGTTCTCATTCCCAAAAAACTGACTTTCAATATTTGTCCTTTCCCGGCCTTTATGGAAAAATTCCCTTCCGCATCGGTAATCGCCCCGATTTCCGTACCGACCACCACAACGGTGGCCCCCGGCAAGGGTTCTCCGTCGGAAGAACGTACCTTCCCCTTTATCTCCCCATGCGACTGACCCATCGAAAATTGAGCGCATAATATCGACAACCCGACTACTATAAATTTTATAATCGATAATTTATTCATGTGATTCATAATTATACTTCTTTTTCAGCAATGGTATAAACAATAGCCTCAAAAACGCATATCCAAACCCGTATAGATCCCGAAAGGATGTCCCGGCCTCAGCCCTGCCGGATGGCGGGATACCAAATACCGCTTATCGGTAAGATTAACTGCATTCAAAACGAAGCTTACGTATTTGTTTATATGCAGTTTTGCCGAAGCATCTATAATCCAATGAGACGGTATTTTTTCCCGTTCGGCAATAACCCCTTGTCCGGGTTTCGTACGCATATCGCTATTATAACGAAATCCTATATTGGCATCGAAGCGCCCATGCGAAAATCCCAATTGAGCATTCAACGAATGTTTGTATATATAAGGAATCTCGTCGCCTTCAAAAACATCTCCCCAAGAATGACTCGCAAAAGAGTTTTTCAATTCGGTATCGGTAAAGGTATAAGAAAAATGCAAAGGTATTTTCAACGCATATTCTTCCGGCAACAATTGATATTGTATTAAAAATTCGGCTCCTCTGACTAAAGCTTTCCCCACATTGAACTGTTCCAATGTACCGGTCCCGCCCGAAGCCGCTAGATCGCTTCCCAACATATTGCTGTAATCGTTATAAAAACCTATGAGTTCGGCCGATAAGCGCTCCAGGGAAAAACGTGTCCCCAATTCCATGTTCACGCTGTTTTCGGGATTTTGATAAGGCTCGGCACTCGGTGGAGAAAACCCTTTATGGATACCGAAAAATACGGAAGCAAATGGAAAAACTTCACAATGAATTCCCATACTCGGAATAAAAGCCCTTGCATGATTCGAAGTTTCAATCCGTATTTTTCCGGAACGTCGTACATCGTTTTTAGTGTAATCCTTTTTAAGCAAATCGATATCCTCATAACGGAATCCGGCAGTAAGCGTCCACGAACGATATTTCAACTTACCCAAGGCATAAGTCGCTAATGCCGTAGCCGAAGTTATACGATTGGCATTCGTGCCGTGAATGCCTTCCCGAAACAATTCCATTTGTCCCTTCTTCATCGAATAGGAGTCGTCCCATTGAAAACGGTCCTCTTCATCGGCATGGTAACGCAAGCCCGCTTCCATATTGATATAGACCTCATTTAAACGAAACCAATATTCCGCTTTTGTCTGTATACCTCTCGAATGATACGTCCTGTTATTAGCCCTTACAATTAAGGCATCTCCTTCATAATCCGTCTTCCCCGTCAGTATATCGAGATAGCGCACATTGGTTTCCGGATCCTCAAGCACCTGTGCAACAGATCTTTTCTCCGCTTTGGTAATACCGACCCGCACATCGTTGAGCTTATACCAATTCCGAAAAAAACGATTGTAATAAGCATTGGTCGTCAATTTAAGCCTATTGGGAAAACGCAAAAGATAGGTAGCCACCCATTGCTGATGCCGAGTCTTGATATTATCCATTCTCGAACCGGCATACCGCAAAAACGGCGTTTTTCGAAAATCTTCCTCGGAAAGTCCTACATAGGTTTCATCCGTATCCTCATCGGCATAACCGAATTTCAATTCCAAGGCATGATTTACACCCGTCTCTCTATCCGTCTTCAACATCAATTTGGAAATAAAATCGTTCCGACCGAATCCGGTTTTATCCTTATTTTCGATTTTTTTAAATCCATCGGAACTGAAACGGAGATATTCTACCAAATACCCGAAATGTTTACGGGTCTCTCCGATGACTGCATGCGATTTAAAAGTCTTATTCGTTCCCAAGGATGTATTGAATTTACCGGAAAATCCGAATGGAATGGGAGTCGATACCATATTGATGGCTCCTCCCGTCGTAAAAGGACCGTATTGCACCTGGCTGCTGCCTTTCAATACCTCTACGGCATACATTCTGGCCGCATTGGGGAAATAATAGGCTGCGGGAGCAGCATAAGGAGCGGGAGCCGACAATACGCCGTCTTCCATTATATTGATTCTCTCGCTCCGTTCCGCCTTAGTCCCCCGCAAACTAATATTGGGACGGAGACCGAACCCGTCTTCTTCATACATATTCACTCCCGGAACGGCTTTCAACATACGATTGATATCCGTATATCCGAATTTCCGAATTTCCTCCGGCGATATATAATAGGCCGAACCCGTCCGGTTCCTTGCCTTGAACTTACTTCCCAATATTTGCTTGGAAGATACGACCACCTCCTCGAGATGATGAAGTGTCGAATCCCGGCTATCCGCCGTATTTCCGGCAAAAGCATTAGAAAACATCGAAAAGAATAAAATGACAAACAAAATTTTATTATTCATAAATCGAATGACAAATATTATTCAACATAATTTTATTAATATCTCAAACTTCAAATCACACCCAAAAACCGACGAATATTCTCATAAAGGTCCGTATTTTCGACTCCTCAAAACATCTACCTGCCGGAATCATCCATTCAAAGGATAACATACGATATGTCAATGCTATGCATTTCCATCTCCGTTTTATCGGTAAAACAAGAGCATAAAAACGGTACGAAATTATAACGGGTATTAAATATAGACAATCCCTATTTTTGGGGATTTAGACGGAAGAACATCCCTATTTTTAGGGATACGAGCATATCTCGACTCCCGTTTTCAAATCTTTCCCTTCCCTAAAAATACTGCGATTTTAAAAAAACGAACAAATAATAACGGTACTTTTCCCCATCTCAAGTGTTATTAGTCAAAATACAGTCGATGGACACTTCTACCATAATCGCATTAATCGTGAAACGGCTTCGCCATGAGATTTCCGAGAAAGAAGAAAGAGCTTTCCAATTATGGATAAAAGCCGAACCTTCAAATGCTGCTCTTTATAAAAAACTGAAAGAAGAATACGAAAATAAAAACGCTTGCCAAGAGTATCGGGAATTCGAATCTCTAAAAGATTGGAATCGTCTTATTGGAAAAATCAAGAAAAAACGGAAAATAAGATATGCGGGAATTGTTGCCGACATCGACATTTTCGATATCGAACGGGTAGACGTTCTTAAAGATGCATCGGCAACCGTATTATACGGAGAACGCGCATCGAACGGAGTCATTCTCATCGAACGCACCCGCATCAAAGAGGCCAAAGCCCGTGTAAAATATAACTTCGTTCCCAATTTCAGCTTTCCGGACCTGAGATCTTTGCGACTATGCAATGCCGAAGAAAAATTGGAATTGGAACGAATAGCCGGATTATACAATACCGTCGACGGCAGTCTCGACCCGGCCTATGCTCTTAAATTAGAAAACGTAAGAAGAGGAGTAAATACCGACTGGCCTTCCAAACCCCTTAGAACGGCTTTTACTCATACCCATTCCATACATATAACCGGAAAAGGAGGAGGTTTGGATTACAAAGCTTCGGGAAGATTTTCCGATATATACGGTGTTATGAAAGGCGACTACCGCAAGGTATACGGTACGAATTTCAAACTCGGCTACCATCCTTCGAAATCACTTACCTTGAATTACAATTTCAGTTTTTCGATGACGGAGAATAAATTATCTCCATACGGTCGCTTTTCGCAATACACCAAATTGAATCCTTACGAAAACATTTACGACGCAGAAGGCAAATTCATAAAGAATTTTTATTTCAATCCCTTAAAAAAAGATATTGCTGTCCGCTAAACCATAATTATCTTGCCCCAACTCGTTATCTATCACGTGTTGGGGGTGTTTTAGTTTACGGACAAGCCCCCTTATGTCAAATTCTCTTCTTCCGGAGGTT
>JBGZEX010000088.1:0-20278 GCA_041846495.1 Marinifilaceae bacterium | reverse complement strand
CCTTACTTAATACCTCATCAGGCACTACATGATTCTTCTCTTTCATAATCTTCTTCATTTTGCAAAGCTATTAAATATAAAATACGGAACCCAGACTGAATCCCGTATTTTACATTTACACAAAATATTTTATAGTGCCAAATATATAAAAATCCCCTATAATCGACAACATTATTTATGTCCTGATTTTCAATATGTCAAAGAACTTTTGTCGGCAACTATCTCTTTTTTTCGTCTCGAAAAAAGGAGATAGACAATTTTTATAAGAAATTATCGATACTACTTTTCTCTTTTCCAATGATTTGCTTCTCTAACTGTTTTTCCTGCCGACTTGGAAAAATAATTAAACTGTCTTTATCGGAAAACATAATTTTTCCCGCTTTTAAAGTTAACTCTTTAAACTTAACTTCGGAAATTTTACGTTTAAATACTGAATTTTGTATCCTGAAAAAAGCGGAATCGGTCAATTTTTATATTTAAAAAGGGGTGTGTCAAAATTACGACACACCCTCAGTTTTGCACAAAATCTTGAGTACGGTTACTTCTTCGTATATTATAAACGGGAAGTAAAACAATACACAATTAGGATCTTTTCATCATCTCTTTAAAATATGCAGTTTGATTATTTTTTTGTCAATTCGATAGCGTATTTTGTCGTTTTCAAAACGTCTAATTTTACATTGTTGAGTTTTACGCTGTCGAGACTTAATACGAATTTCAGTTTTTTATCCTTTTCCGTATAACTTCCTTTTTCCGGAACGGAGGTATATACCGAGATTTTTTTCTTCTCCAGTTCGAAATTCAATGGTGTCGTTTTGATATCCATGTGAATACCATTCTTTTCCGCATTCATTTTTTCGGTATAGGAAAGTTTGTAGGAGATATTTTTAAGTATTTTTTCCAAAGAATTGACTATTCCTTCGGGGGTTTTCGAGTCTTTTAGTAATTCTTTCCAGGGGAAAGTTGTGAACGTAATATCTTTATGCATTACCTTTGCTTCCGTATTCCATTTCGGACTATTAGGAGCCATTTTCGTCATATCTCCTTTAAATGCACCTATAACGCTAATTACTCTGGGACGGGGGTTGTCTTTTTTGTCTTTCTTACAAGATACGGATACCGACATGATAATGGCTACAGCCAATGTGCTTAATGCAAATTTTCTTGCTTTCATCATTTAAGTTTTTTGTTAAAATTTAAAATTTTACCGCGTTTAAGCGGGATTGTACGTACGTAATGATAAATCCGATAAACGGGAAATACTGCACGAAGAGAATTTTTTTATTTGCGAATTCTCTCGCGAGATTGTTTGCGTAGGGGAAATGGTGATTTTTAGAGCGAAGCGGGAAGAGTAACAAGTATTTTATCGACACGACTTCCATCCATGTCAATGATTTCGAAATGTAGTCCGGCATATTCGAATGTATCGCCTTCGGTAGGAATACGGTCTAAAATATACATGGCAAGTCCTCCCAAGGTGGCGAATCCTTCTTTTTCGAATTCGGATTTTTCTTCTATGTCTAATCGATCAATAAAATCATCTATGAGCATGGATGCATTTACTAATAAACTGCCGTCCTTTCGTTTCAATATATCCATATGAGGTTCTTCATTTTCTTCGAGAATTTCTCCGAATATGTTTTCAGCAAGGTCGTGGAGAGTGATGAGTCCTTCTACACCTCCGTATTCGTTTACGACGATGCCGAAACTTTTTTTCTCTTTCTTTAAAACTTCTAAAGTTTTGATAACATGTAGATTCTCCGGTATGAAAACGGGTTCCTGTGCGATATTTCTCAGATCCCAATCTTTACGGCCGTTCAATAATCCGATAAGGTCTTTGATATGAATGATTCCGGCTATTATTTCGATATCGTTTTCACATAACATATAACGGCTGAATTGGTGGGTTTTGATAATTTGCAAAACTTTTTCTTTCGAATCGTCCGTATTGATGTAAATGATGTTTTTGCGCGGCGTCATAAGCTCGAAAGTCCTTTTGTCTCCAAAACGCAGCACTTCTTTCAACATACGGGATTCTTCCTTATTAATGACGCCTTGTTCGTAACTTTGTATCAAAAGCATTTTTATTTCATCTTCCGTAAGCGGTTTTTCCTTACCGGAGGATATGCCGAATAGCTTATTGAAAAATCGGGTGGATATGGAAAGAAACCATACGAAAGGATAGAATACTTTGGAAAGAAATATCATGGGACCGGAAAATATCATGGCGATTTTTTCCGGGTTGTTCAAAGCTACGGATTTGGGTACTAATTCGCCAATGACTAAAGAGAGATAGGTGATAATGGCGACAACCGTTACGGTGGCTGCTTGAAAGGCGGAATCTTTTAATGCGGGAATTTGCTCGAAAAGAGGAACGACTTCACCGGCTAAAGCTATTCCTCCATAGGCTCCGGATACGATACCTATAAGAGTTATGCCCACCTGAATTGTAGACAGGATTTTTTCCGGTTCTATAGTCATTTTAACTACCCTTGAAGCTGCTTTACTGCCTTTTCGGGCTGCATTTTTCAATTTTATTTTATGAGAGGAGACTACGGCCATTTCATACATGGCTAAAATCCCGTTTACGCTAATTAATAATAAGACGATTATGAATTTCATCTCTGGTTATTTTTGCGAATGTAGTTAAAAAATAAAAGACTGTAAAAATAAAAATCTAAATTTCGATTAGATTTCGGGTTGTCCGGATTTTTTCGATTTAATCCCTTAACTTTGCAGTCTAAATATTGGTATATGGAGTGGTTGAATACATTATTTTTCGAATATTCGGTCGTTCAGGCGATAATTGTAATTTCTTTGGTGGCATCCGTAGGACTTTTGCTCAATAAGATTTCTTTAAAGGGGATATCGCTCGGAGTGACTTTCGTGTTTTTTACAGGCATATTGGCAGGACATTACGGTTTCGGTTTGGATAAAAAAATGTTGGAGTATGCGGAAAGTTTCGGTTTGGTTTTATTCATATATGCTTTAGGCCTTCAGGTGGGGCCCGGATTTTCCGGAAGTTTTCGCAAAGGCGGGCTTTGTTTGAATTTATTTGCATTTGTCGTCGTATTGCTCGGCTCTTTTTTGACTTTGGGGTTTCATTACGCATTCGATGTGTCGCTTCCCAATATGATGGGCATATTGAGCGGAGCCGTTACCAATACGCCTGCTTTGGGTGCGGCTCAGCAAACTTTGAAGATGCTGAATGTCGAATATACGGATCCGGCTTTAGGTTGTGCCGTAACCTATCCTTTGGGTGTTGTGGGTGTGATTTTCGGACTTGCATTGCTCCATTTTATATTTAAAAAACGGATAAGAAAAGAACCTGTAAGCCGGGATAAAGCGAAAAATACTTTTATTGCCGAATTTATTGTGGAAAATCCGGGTATATCGCAGCGTTCCATACGGGAGATAGCTTCGTTTACAGCCAATAAATTCGTTATTTCCCGATTATGGAGGGCGGGAAAGTTGATTATACCTACTTCGGACACCCTTATAGAGAAAAACGACAGACTTTTGATAGTAACGGAAAAGAACGATGTGGAAGCTCTTTCCGCATTGTTCGGCAGACAAGGAGCTATGGATTGGAATAAGGAGGGAATAGATTGGAATGCAATAGATTCCAATCTGATTTCGAGAAAAATGATAGTTACCAAGCGGGAATTGAACGGGGAGAAATTGGGGATGCTGAAATTGAGAACCTTATACGGAGTAAATGTGACCCGTATTTTTAGGGCTGGTGTGGAATTATTGCCTTCTTCCGATTTCGTATTGCAATTCGGAGATAAATTGATTATGGTGGGAGAAAAAGCGGCCCTGGATAAAGTATCCGATTTTTTGGGTAATCGTTATAAAGAATTGAACGAACCCAATCTGGTAGCAATATTCATCGGAATGTTGTCGGGACTTGTTGTAGGAAGCATCCCTTTTGCCATACCCGGAATATCCGTGCCGGTGAAAATAGGATTGGCCGGAGGGCCTATGATAATGGGTATATTGATAGGTGGTTTCGGGCCTCGTTTTAAAGTGGTGACCTATACTACGCGAGGAGCCAACCTTATGTTGCAACGATTGGGACTTACGCTTTACTTGGCCTGTCTCGGGATTTCTGCAGGGGAACATTTTTTTGCCACTGTTTTTCGGCCGGAAGGTCTGTTGTGGTTATGTTTGGGATTTATGATTACCGTTATACCGATTTCGGTTGTAGGGGGGCTTGCATTGAAATTCACTCGAATGAATTTTGCCGAAGTTTCGGGTATGGTATGCGGGAGTATGTCTAATCCCATGGCTTTGAATTATGTAAATGGGGTTACGGATGGCGAACGGGCTGCCGTAGCTTATGCTACCGTATATCCGATGACGATGTTCCTTAGGGTTATAATAGCGCAGTTGCTACTCGTCATATTCGTTTAGAAAATTTGCCCTAAGGAAAAAGTCAGCGAGCAAAGGAGGGTGGCAAGGGATAGTGAGCGAAGTTCTCCGTCGAGATTTTTGCCACTCCGGGTAGCCGTATTATATAAATGTCTGATAAAAAGAGGAGTCGTGATTAAAAAAACATAGAATTTCCAGGAATCACTCCTTGTACATAATACGTAAATCAGAAGTAATAAAATAGCCGATATTACGAGACAATATTCGTATATTTTTGCTTTTCGTATGCCGATAATTACCGGTATCGTCCTTTTATTACAAGCTTTATCGTTTTCCATATCCCGGATATTATTCATGTTCAAAACGGCAACGGATAAAAAACCTATGGATGTGGCGGGTAAAAATATCGAGGGGGTAATATTTTTGGTCATGATGAAATAGGAACCGGCAACGGATAACCAGCCGAAGAAGACGAGTACGGAAATATCACCCCATCCGTGATATCCGTACGCCCTTTTCCCGACGGTGTATTTTATCGCGGCAAAAATGGATAATATGCCTAACAGGGCGAATATAAGGGGGATGGGGGTTAAGAGGTCGGAAAATGCCGAACCGATTAAGAAACAGCCTGAAATACAGGATAAGATGATGAAAATAAGGATGACTCGTTTGAATTCTTTCGAATTTAATATTCCGGATTGAATGCTGCGTATGGGACCTAAACGATGGATATTATCCGTTCCTTTTTTCAAATCTCCGATTTCATTGCAGAGATTTGCCAATATTTGGAGCGAAAGGGTCGTGAGAATGGCCCATATGAAAGCCGACCGGTTAAAATTTCCTCCGGACAGGGCAAGAAGTGAACCTGTAATTATACCGGCAAGGGAAAGAGGAAGCGTCCGCAGTCTGAAACTGCGGACATATGCATAAATTTTTTTCACTTTACGGAATTGCGATTGATGGGCATTGTCATACATCTCGCTCCTCCGCCTCCTCGGGGAAGTTCTGATCCTTCCATTGTTACGACGCATTTTTTATAAGAGCCGATGTCGATTTTTCCGCTGATGACATCATTGGCTTTTATAATTTCGAATCCCGCATTATTCATAGCTTCTATAGTGTAGTTATTGCGGGCATAACCTAAAACTTTTCCGGGTTCGATACAGAAGAAATTTGCTCCGCTGTGCCATTGTTCACGTTCTTGATTCCATTCGTCGGCACCTCCGCATAATACGGGCTGCATATCCATACCGAGACCTTTCAGGGCGGAAATAATATTTTCTTCTTCCTTTATGGAAACCAATTTTCCGTTTTCTATCGTCATATGTACGGTTTTATAGGGAGAAGAGGGATTGAGAATGAGAGGTTCGAATGCCATGCATTTGTCGTGATCGAGAATGGTGAATACCATATCCAAATGGATGAAAGATTCCGGAGATAAGGGCAATTGTTGGGCAATGATATGCCGAGTCCCGGTTTTATCGGTTATGCATTCGTTGAGAATTTTATCGATGCCCAGGGTATTGGTACGACATCCGCAGCCTATAAGCAGAATGTCTTCCCGGGCTACGAGGAAATCTCCTCCTTCGATAGTTGGGCGTATTCCTTGAGATATATCATCGGGTATGAGCAGGGTACGGGTATTGAATTCGGGGGTAAAGTCGAATATGGATTTCATGATGATGGCTTCCCGCTTGCGTACATTGGAGGCCATACGTCCGATAACGACTTTGTCGTTCCAACTCATGGATGCGTCGCGGGTAAAGAAAAGATTGTGCATGGGACGGAGCGAATACCAGTCGTCCGAAAGGAATTTGGTCAGATTGTCCTTATCCATTTCCACTCCTTCGATTAGTAAACGGGACAGAGTGGCGGCATCCATATCCATGAGTTTCGATTTGACGCTTCCTCTCGGAGTCTTTTCTAAAATCTCCGGTTCTATGGTTTGAATACGGTTCAATACTTCGAGTTTTACGTCTTCATCCTTTAAGATGTTATGTAGTAAATCTTTTACTTCGTAAGTGCGGGTGACTTTTGAAAGCACGCCCGAGATTTGCCTGTACTCTTCTTTGGCTATGGATAAATTGATGATATCGCTATACAATGCCCGTTCCGCATTTTCAGGAGTCATATTTTCCACTTCTTCTCCGGGAGTATGTAAGATTACACCGTTTAATTTGCCGATTTCAGAGCCGATTTTAACTTCTACTATTTCTTGCATAATATGAATTTTTATCATTGTGATATTTCGAGAATGGGAAATATCGTTATTCGCAAATTTACATTATAAATACCTAATAACCTTAATTTTGCCCTTTATAATTATTCAAAATCGGGAAATAAATATGCGTTTAATGTTTTGCCCGCAATACGATTTGAGTGAATTCCGGCCGTAATCCTATTCTACCGGGGAAAGCGATATAGCCTACTCCTCGGGATACGTATATGTGGGATTCTCCTTCACTGTAAAGGCCATCGTATTCTTTGTGCATGTATTTTGCGGGACTTAGGGTTTTATTTCCAATCCTTATGCCTGTCTGCATGGCATGAGTATGGCCGGAAAGGGTCAGGTGTACGCCGAGAGGAGCGATTCCGGTTCTCCAATTTGTAGGATCGTGGGAAAGGAGAATGATGAATTTGTTTTTTGTCTCCGCAATTGCTTTACGGATATCCGCTTTATTGATAAAATCCTTGTCTCCCCAGTTTTCGATTCCGGATAAGACAATACTGTCGTTGCCTATGGTGAGGAAACGGGATTCGTTATCTAAGAGCCGGAAGCCCATGGCTTCCATACCGGAATAAAAAGCGGAGAGATTTTTCCGATAAGCTTCCTGAGAATCCCAATGGTGGTAAATGCCGTAATCGTGATTGCCCATACAGGCGAATTTTCCGTATTTGGCCTTCATTTTTGCTATTTGGGGAATCCATGGCGTCAATTCGCTTGCATAATTATTAACCATATCTCCGGTGAATACGATTAAATCCGGGTCCAGTCCGTTTATTTTTTTTGTTAATAGTTCGATTCCTCGATAACCTTTAAAAAAACTTCCGAGATGAAGATCGCTGATGTGTATGATTTTAAAACCGTCGAAAGCGGGAGGAATATCCCGGGAAGCAATTTCTATGGCAGCAACCTTATAGTTATAGCGTCCCCATGTCATAGACCATATGAGATAGATTGTCGATACGGAGGCGAGAAACAAAGCTGTCCATCGATAGAAAATGTTGAAAGCGGGAAATACGCGCCGGATAAGTTTTCCGAGATGATAAAATACGATAAAAACAATCTTGGGAATATAGAGTAATATTATGATACCTATACTTAGGTTGAAATAGGGATAGAAAGCCGGACTGTCGAGTTGCGGAAGATATATATAGAGAGAGAGAATTAAAAGGCAGACAAGAAAATTGTGGACTGTATATAGAGAGGTGTAGATTTTGTTTTTCTTGAAAATTTTTTTTAGGGGGAGATATAAAATTATATCGATAATTAAAATTGTTAAAAGACTTGAAATAAGAGCTATGACATAGCGTTTCATGGTCGTGGAGTAAAAGAATCGAAAAAAGTATTCAATACCGTTATTGAGTAGGGTTTTGAATACGAAAACTCTCCGGAGACATATGGCGTCTCCGGAGAGTTCTCAAATAAATTAAAATAAACCGGTAATATTTCCGTTATTATCGATATCGATGTTTTCTGCCGACGGAATTTCCGGAAGACCGGGCATTCGCATGATTTCTCCGGTAATAGGCACGATGAAGCCTGCTCCTGCCGCAAATTCGATACGTCGTACCGTTACGATGAAATCTTTCGGACGTCCCAAGAGTTTCGGGTTATCGGACAGGGATTTTTGGGTTTTGGCTATACATACCGGAAGTTTATCTAATCCCAACTCGATGGCGTTTTTCATATCTTTTTTGGCTTGGGCCGTATAATCGACGGCAACGGCTCCATAGATTTCCTTGGCGATGGTTGCGATTTTTTTCTCGATGGTCCAATTCCAATCGTACATGGGACGCATTTCGGAAATACAGTTTTCGGAAACCTTGCTGACAAGGGTAGCTAAGGCTTCTGCGCCTTTTCCTCCTTTGCCCCATACGTCGGCGACTTCTATGGGAACTTCGAGTTCCCGACATTTGTCGACGATGGTTTGAATTTCTTTTTCAGTATCCGAGACGAAGCGATTGATTGCAATTACGGGGCAAATATTGAATTTCTTCATATTTTCAATATGTTTCTCCATATTTTGCATTCCGAGCTTCAGGGCATCTATATTTTCTTCTTTGAGTTGATCTATACTCATACCTCCATGATATTTCAAGGCTCTTACGGTGGCGACCAACACTACGGCCGTGGGTTTCAATCCGGCTGTCACACATTTGATGTCGAAGAATTTTTCGGCACCCAAATCGAATCCGAATCCTGCTTCCGTAACTACATAATCCGCTAAGGACAATCCTGTTTTCGTCGCAATTACGGAATTCGTACCTTGAGCTATGTTGGCGAAAGGACCGCCGTGAATGATGGCCGGATTACCTTCTAACGTTTGAACCAAATTGGGTTTGATTGCATCTTTCAATAAGGTGGCCATGGCACCTTCCGCCTTTAAATCCCGGGCATATATCGGTTTTTTTGAATAGGTATAGCCGACAAATATATTCCCCAAACGTTTTTTCAAGTCCTCTACATTTTCAGCCAGACATAGTATGGCCATAATTTCGGATGCAGCCGTAATATCGAAACCCGTTTCTCGAGGCACTCCGGATGAACTTCCGCCTAAACCGGCAATCAAATGCCTTAATGAGCGATCGTTCATATCGATGACCCGTTTCCAGGTAACGGTTCTGGGGTCGATGCCCAAATTATTTTTTTTGTTTTGGATGTTATTGTCTATAAGTGCGGAAAGCAAATTATGAGCTTTTTCGATAGCATTGAAATCCCCGGTGAAATGGAGGTTTATGTCTTCCATGGGAACGACTTGGGAATACCCGCCTCCCGTAGCTCCTCCTTTTATTCCGAATACCGGTCCCAAAGAAGGTTCCCTCAAAACGACAATGGCCTTTTTACCGATACGATTCAAGCCTTCCGTAAGTCCTATGGAAACCGTAGTTTTTCCTTCTCCGGCAGGAGTGGGGGAAATGGCGGATACTAAGATGAGATTTTTATTTTTCATTTTCTCGGGTCGGATGAGATTCAAGGGCAGTTTGGCCTTGTATTTTCCGAACAATTCTATTCCTTCCGTATCTATTCCCAATTTTCCTGCGATATCGGTAATGGGTTTTAATTTTATTGAACGAGCAATTTCTATATCTGTCATAATTTTAAGTATTTAATGTGATTTATTTTAATGTAAACTCCGTAGAGCCTATGTTTTCATTATCGCTGAATAGCTCCGCAACGTATCTTCCGCGGATAAGACTTCCGTCGTTAGGCCAAAATATGGAGACCTCCAAACGTTCGCCTTCGTAATCGAAACTGCGTTTAGCCGTATAATTCAATTTTACGTTTTGGTATTTGAAGGTGGCGTCCGCACTGAATGCAATCACTTTATCGTCCGGTCGGGTTATGCGTAAATAAACAGTCCTTTCGCCTCGTTTGGCCGTGATATTTTCGGCAATTACAAAATCGGCTTTAAGTTGGTAGCATTTGTTGAGATTGGTTTCCCTTCCCCTTTTATTTATGGGGTATACTACAAAGTTTTCGGTTTTTAGAGCACTTGCCCGAGCGATAACTTCCTGCATTCGTTTTGCATCGCTTTCGAGTTTTTGATTTCTTTCCCTCGTCCAATCGGCCTGTTGTTTTATTTCGATATTTTCGGCTGTTAATTTTTTGTTTATTCTGTTGAGTGAATCGATTTGAATGACATAGTTTCTCATTATCGATTTCAAGGTGTTGATTTCTTTGCGGTATTTGTTGAGTTCCGCATAGGAATTCGCTTTGAAGACCTTCATTTCCTCCAATAGCTTTGTAATCTTTTCCTGCTCGAATTCGAGTTTTTTATTCAGTGTTTCATTATTGGTCTTCAGATGGTCGTAGTCGGAACTCAGATCGCCCAATTCTTTTTGCAACATTTCTTTTTCTGTCGTCAAGGCTTTCATGTTTTTTCTGTTTTTGGAATGTTCTACCAAAAACAAAATGAACAAAACAGCCAATAAACCGGCTAATACGGCTAAAATGCGCTTCAATGTTTTCTCTCGTTTATTCCTCAATTCGGTATTAGTTTCCATAATCTTGAGTTTTTTATGTACCTAAGGAACAAAATTAATATTTATTCGTGTTCAAGCAAGTGCAATACCTTTTTTTTCTTGAGAAAATAGGGAAACTTTCAAATATGAATATTAGTCGTTTTCGCATCTATACATCTATTCTCGACATTTTCCGAATGAATTCGAATATTCCCTTAAGTACGAAAACTTTATCGCGGTGTAGCATGGCAGTTGGCGACAGTTATTTTATTTAAAGTCGATATATTTTTTTGATTGAAATTCATTGATGGATATCGTTCGGTTTACATACCTTTTTTCAGTAATCCGAATCTCCGACGATTTTATGGTCGGTTCAGCCGATAGCCTTATGTGATAATTTACATAATTGATGAAAAAGCAATAGGAGCCTTTTTACATGGCCTCCAAGGGATAGTGGTTTTTCGTACGGTTTTTCAAATAGTCCATGAATTCTTCGCTTAGTTGAAAACTGCCGTTTTTAATGGCAGCGAGACGATAAAGTCTGTAGAATTCGAAAGGATTATAAAAACTTTTGAGCATTTCCCGGCCGTATCCCGCTTTTACGATTTGACTCGACATATAAAACCCGATGGCATGTCCGTTGAATTTATAGACTTCAAGCAATTTATCGATCATCTTATCTTCGGATATTTCGTTTTTGGCATAGCTTATCACAATATCGTGGATTTTTTCCAAATCGGATTCGGCCTGATGATACAGGCGAATCATGATTTCCGATACCGGAGATACGGCAACTTCCGAAAAATAGGATTCATATCCTTGCGATTTGTCAATTTGATCTGCAATTCCTTCATTTTGAATCATGTCGAGCATGAAATTCAAGTCGTTTTTGTGATTGAAGTCATGATTCTCGAAAAAAAATCTGTAATTGTGAAAATATTCATGGGCAAGGAAATCCCTTCGTTGCCGTTCCGTCATTTTATAGATAAGGTTGAAATCGATATAGAGGGCATTTTCTTCATCTTTCCCGTCCTGAGTGAAAAAAAAGAAATAGACGGGCTTCAACACGACGGTGCTGTCTATTGGCTTCCCGAGGAAAGAGCTTAATCTTTCAATGGCTTTGCTGCGTAGAGAATCGAAATTATAATTTTCCCGAAAGGATTTAAGGGATGCGTAATTCCGGTCGATTTCCTGATAATTGTCCAGGAGAAGTTTCCGGAGCATCGATGTTTTGTTCTCCGAGATTTCTGCCTGCGAAAGATTCAAGATGTGTTTCTTTTCCGCTTCCCGGCTATTGCCGAACACCATTTGCATTGCCGATTTTACGGTTCGGATAAGAAATCGGTCTTTTTGTTCCGCAAAAACTTTGTAGCCCGTTGAATGTTCTAATTGCCGCCACTGTTCTTCCGAGACATCTTTTCCTTGCTTTAACATAGAAGATATTTTGAAGAATTCATCTACGGAAGTCAAATCCACGGTTTGTGAAAATACCGCATGTATTTTTAACAGGAATAATCCGGCCAGGAGAATTTTATTTATAGTCATATTTGCAGTTTTATACGTTTTCGTCATATTATCTCTAAAAGTTATTCGATTAGCTTGATACTCTTCATTTGTTACAGAGTATCCCGTTTTCGAGCTCGTCTTATTTATCCGATTTCCTAACTATAATATTCAGTTTGCCGATTTTTAAAATTTGCATAGTTTGAGCAATTTCCTTGTTTTTTCTGTCTTGTTCCAGTTTATTCCCGAATGAATTTTCCCACTCGTCTTTCATCATAGGTTCCAGATGTTCTCTTTTTAAAATGCCTATGAGTCCGTCAAAATTTTTCTGAAAATCCGGATTCTCCCAATCCTTAGGAATGAATTCTGCACAATGATAGGTAAAATGTATCTCTCCGATAAAATAATTACCGCTCATATTTTCTTCTCTTTTATCATCGATAATTTCCGAATCGGACGAATAAAAAGATTGGATAACGATGAATTCGATTTCTTTCTCTATTATCCCTTTTTTTACCCATGAGCTCATGGGTAAAACTCGAAAAAAATATTTGCGATAAAATCCTTCAAAAAATAAATCCGGATGAAGGCTGAAATCATTTTCCCGAAGAAATGCGTATTTTTCAGATGTCAATTTCTTAATCTTCCGTTTCCGTTTAAAATACTCTTCGTATATAAAAGCAAATCCGAATAAAATAGTAATTCCTGCCCATATTATAAATCCGGAATATAAAGAATCCAATGTGCTATTATTGATTAACGAAAGTAAGAAGTAGAGGCTTCCTGTGTAGAATCCGCCTACGAATCCACTTAAACAGTAATCTTTTATACTTTCTTTTTTTATTATAGGAATTTCATTCATGGATTTTCTTTTTCGCTGTTCGGTCGTTTTTCGAGTTTTTGTTTCCGGGGCGATGTCGGAGCGGTTGTAAGGCGTGAGTATTTATCGGCACAATCCCGGTTCGCATATGAGTTTTTTGATTTTCAAATATCTATTCCGGGAGATACCGGTTGAAAAATTGCCGAAAACTCTGCATCGGGAAGGTCAGTCTTCTTTTGCATCGGGGACTATGAACCATACGACCAGTGAGCCGGTGACACCTGCCGCAAGCACCATGATTTTCAGGGCCGGGGCGGGTATGAAAACTATGGAGGATAGGAGGACCATGGATGACATCATAACGATTATCCGGATTTTTCCTTTTTTCGTTATGCCCTGTTTTTCTCTGTAATTGCGGATGCGGGGACCGAAAAATTTATGGTTGAGCAGCCAATTATAGAGTTTGGGGGAGCTTTTGGCATAGAGGGCGGCTGCCAAAAGTACGAAGGGAGTTGTGGGAAGTCCGGGTAGAAATATGCCCATGATGCCGAAAGCGAGACTGATATTTCCTCCGATGAAGTATAGAATCCGGTAAATAGTGAGTTTTTTTCGTTTTAAACTGATAAATTCCGTGGAGGATAGCGTTATGGGTTTGCAGTCCGTCACTTTTTTCGGGCGACGAACCGGATTGCGGTTAATCATGGCTTTATTTTTTTATTCATGGTATTTAAAAATCCGGAAATGACGACGGGAAAGGGTTTTTCCGCGATTTTTTCCGGAGAAACAACTATATAAGGAGGATGTATATTCTCCGCCTGCACGGAGGTTTCGGCAAGGGTGAAGCTTATGTGTAGCAGTTGATGGGTGAGTTTCCGGGTTTTTCGTATGCTTCCCCCCAATTGCTCGATTTTTAGACCGGGAAAGAATTTTGTCCAGAAATCCGTTTGATTCAACATTTCTTCAGCGACTTTTTCTTCGGTTTCGGCAAGGGGAAATTCGTATAAACCTTGCCAGATGTCTTTTCCGGTGCGTTTTTTTAAAATTGCGGAGCAATCGGATGTCCGTACTGCCAAATAGTTGAAATACCGGATTTTTACCGGCTTCGGCGGTGTTTTTACCGGAAATTCCGGGACTTTTCCTTCGGTCCGGGAGACGCATATGCTGCCGAAGGGACAGGACGGGCAATCGGGATTGGCCGGCATACATTGGAGAGCTCCGAAATCCATCATGGCCTCGTTGAAATGTCCCGGATCGTCTTTGTCGAAAATTCCGTTCAGGAGGTTGCGGATATGTTTTTTCCCTTTAGTTGTGTCTACGGGGATATCTACGGCGAATAGACGGGAGATTACCCGCAAAACGTTTCCGTCCATAAGAGGATGGGGTTTGCCGTAAGCAATGGAGGCGATGGCTGCTGCCGTATATTCGCCTATGCCCTTCAGGCGTTTGAGTTCGTTGAAATCGGAAGGGATGACACCTCCGTATTTCTCGGTAATGATACGGGCGGTGGCATGAAGGTTCCGGGCTCTTGAATAATAACCTAAGCCCTGCCAATAATGCAGCACTTCTTCTTCCGATGCCCCAGCGAGAGAAACGATGGAAGGAAACGCCTTTTTGATGCGTAGAAAATAGGGGGTCCCCTGTTCTATACGGGTTTGCTGCAGGATGAACTCGGAGAGGAGGGTGTCGTAAGCATCGTTCGTATTGCGCCAGGGAAGGTTACGTTTGCGGACGGAGTACCATTCTTTTAATAATTTCCGGATTTCCGTATTTTGGGAAATCCCGGTCTCTTCTCCTATTCTATGCATTTGTCTTGTTTTCATATGATGGATTTCGAAACCCGATTTGCAAATATAGGGAAATTGTCGCAATACTTGCCGGATATTTTTCTATTTCAATGACGACCGCATTGAAGCGCTTATATTTGCATTACACATACGTTTCCTGAGCAAGGGTGATGTGGCAAAGCTCTTGGCATTTCCATTGCAGGATGAGGGGGCGGAACTAAGCCGAAGAATTTTTCTTTTCTCCGTCTTCACAGGTTTGGCATTTGCCGACTTACAGAGTCTGCGGGCTTCGCAAATCGAAACAAACAGCGAGGGGAAACGGTATATCCGCAAAACAAGACAGAAAACGGAGGTCGAGAGCCTGATCCTCTTGCATCCGATTGCGGAGCAGATACTCTCTCTTTACATAAAGGAGAGAAGCAAAGGAGATTACAAGATATTCCCCGATACTGTGAGCAAAAGCAAACTATCCATTCACCTCAAAACCCTTGGTTTGGCTTGTGGTATTCGTACTCCGCTGACCTACCATGTCGGACGGCATAGTTTCGGTACGCTGACTTTGGAGGCAGTCATTCCGATAGAAAGCATTGCTAAGGTGATGGGGTATTCATCGATTGCCAGCAAACAAATCCATGCACAAATCACCGACCAAAAGATTGCCAAAGATATGGATAAGTTAATTCGAAAATGAGAACTATTTTGTTATTCCCGAAATTTTTGATACCTTTGCACTTTCTATTAAGCATAAATAAATCATGAGTGTGAAAAGAAATATTTTATTATTGTTGGCTTTTGTAGCATTCTTCGTTTCCTGCACTTCAACAGATGATCCCAAGATGCCAGAAAAACCGTTCAATATCGTTGGCACACAGTGGGAGGCAGACTATCGTTTTTCTAAAGGGGATCCCGAGTCTGCTTTGATAAATGTAGTTTTGACCTTCAAAACTTCGACAGAAGTGGAGTTCGCACATGAAGTTAAAGAGGGGGAGGTGGATCCTAAAGAATATAGAGACAAATATACTCTTTCTTATACCTATGACTCTCCTGTTCTGAAAATTCTCTCAGGTGATGGAAAGAAATGGACAATCTATAATGTTGACGAAAAGGCTGGTACTATGTCTACAGTCAGAGACGAGTGGGTGAACGAAGATCAAGAGGGGCTTATAATTGGTGAGGATGATATTTACAAGATTACTCTCCATCTGAAAAAGTAAGGTAAGAAAGACAATCGACACTAAGAAATAAGAATACACGATAGGAGATATTGTCTCCAGCTGTGTATTCTTTCTTGATTCCGCTTGTCGTACAATGCATATCTGTCGTATGTATCAAGAGCTGAATCTTTATACGTAATATTGACGAAATGGACAAATCATCGCACAAAAGACTGCTCAGCCTAACGGATTTTGGAGTCTTGGCTCTAATCTTCTTCGGCTATTTTATTATCCTCTCTATTTGGATGTATTTTGGCACTGTTGATCCTCAAGCACCCAGTGCAGCATCTTTTTCGGATGAACAAAACATTTTTTCCATCGTTTTGGAATTGATTCTGCTCTTTGTGGCGAGTTTATACTTGTTTTGGAGGAAATTTGATTTCTCGGTTCTCGACTTTTCGGTGGGGTGGTATACACTGCCCATAATGCTTGCTATCATTCTGCTGGGGGGAGGTGTTATTGATTTGTGTATCTACGGTTCATATTGGGTCAAGTACGGTGTTAGTCCTTTGGCTTACTTTTCCACATGGGATTCTACTATCGGGAGTGATCTTTTTGGACATATTAATATTTGGTTACTGTTATTTGCACTACTCAACGGCTTCTTCGAAGAGTTCTTTTTCATGGGACTTACATTCGCTGTGAATGCCCAATATCGGGTTGTTGCTATCTTAGCAAGCATTTTTATTCGGTTTAGTTTTCATGTTTACCAAGGGCTCCCTTCTGCTCTCGGGATTGCCCTCATGGGGCTTGTCTTTGTCTGTGTACGCCAAAAGGTTACTTCCTTAGTTCCTTTCGTTCTTGTCCACTCTCTTTTTGACATCTTTGGAGCGGGTGTATTCTTTTGGATGTATATGGCTTTTCATTCCTGAGTGAGAAATATGAATGAGACTATTGCATAATGAAGAGTTGTTGCGTTGCTTTTGCTTCGCACAGGTTTGCTCGCTCGGTATAGCTCAAGCACGCTTGGCTCTACCCTCGCTTATTGCAAACCGTCGGGCTTCGTGCCAAAATGTTCTCTCATACAAAGAGCCAACTCTTCGATGCTCTTTTTCAGTTCCTCCCAAGCGGAGGTGTCGATGGCGGTAAATCTCATATCAATATCATTTTTAATTGTTGTTTTTTTCTCCTTTTGATGCAAATATAGCAGTCGAAATCCCTGTTCCCTGCCCTGATGAAATCAAGGGAAACAGCAGGAAATCGCAGGCAAATGTACAAGCACAAACCGCCCATTCCAGCCGCTTTTATCTAAGTGCGTGCTTGTGGCTCCGATATGGAGTGAAATGTCCACACGACACAACGGAAAAAGATACCGAGCAATCTCTTAATCGCTCGGTATCTTTTCTTTGATTACTCGGCATCTTTTGGAGGCTCTCTCGCCAATGATAATTCTCAAAGGAAAGCGACAACCCTCGCATCCCCTTCCTTTCATCGTGAAGCTCACACAGAACAGATAAGAAGTGAACAGCGACCAAGTAATGTAGGGTGTATTCTTTCCATTAGCGAAGAGTTACCTCTATATCTGCAAAACTATCTTCGAGAGATACGCAGGATAGACCTTGCCGTAGCAAGTTCTTATCTCCGTCATATTCGCTACGAAGCAGGAGGACGGGAATACTCCGCCATAGGATTTGCCAACCGTGTAGATGGGTATGAACTTCGGGACGACAAGACGTTTAAGGGGACAATCGCTCCAAAGGATATATCCTTGATTGCAGGAGAAGCAAACAACACTCCTCACTACATCTTTGAGGGCTTTATGGACTTCCTTTCATATCTCACAATGAAAGGGAAAGAAACCATTTCGCCTTTCATCGTTCTGAACTCCGTGAGCAATATCCTGTAACAAGCAAATTTTAAATCGACATTTTTCGGTAAAGTTAAATCGACACATATTTGTTGAGACTATTTGGTTTGTACAATTCATTATGTTTGGTAATTGCTCATCTCTGTCCGGGAGGGCCCCCGGACAGAGATGAGCAATTATCGTCTTGAAAAATGGATTTTCGATTTCCCATCCGATAACTTTGTCCGGATAATTTAATTACCTCGCAGTGATATAAGAGCCTGTCAAGTATTGCAGAAGCCGGCACCTCGTCATCAAGAGTTTTAGCCCACTCCGTAGGAGCTTTGTTTGTGGTGATTATCAGAGAAGCTTTCTCGTGAAGCGTGTTGATCAGATTGAAGAAGCCTGCGGCATCCTCCTTTTTCACCGGAAAGAGCATTGTCGGCTTTAAGTAACCGGTTGTAGTCTCTCATGGCCGAAGGCATCAGGGTTTTCATTTTGATGGTGTTGATAACATCCTCCATTGTGACCATATATGTCTTGTATCCTTGCTCTACGGCCTCGTACACGAGTCCCGCGGCAATGAAGGTCTTGCCTGTTCCCGAAGGCCCCATAAGTATCAGATTGTACTTCTGTTCAAGCCACCCGAGTCGACGCAGTTCACGCAGTCCCGGTGCAGTTATTCCCTGCGAGTAGTTGTGATCGAACAGTTCCAAGTCATGCCTTGCCGGCAGGGCTACCGCTTTCAGGCGCCGTTGGAAATCCCTGCTGTCCCTTTCCTGAACTTCCCGCAAGAGCAGGTCGTGCAGAAACTCCACATGTGTCTTTCCCTGTTTCTGAGCCATGTGAACCTTACATTCAAGCAGTCGCGGAAGGGCATACAGGCGCAGACGTGAGCACAGGCTTTTGATTTGTTCATTCGTTATCATACAAAGAAAGTATTAAAGGTTGATATGTCGGTTTTCTCGGGGATCATGGCGGAGATGTCGGCTTCGGAAACAGGTTCCGTCTGTTTCCGTATCTCCATAAGAGTTTCCCCTTTACGGATCCTTAGGCTCTCGACAATCTCCATTACTCTGTATCCGTTGAAGATACCCGATTCAAGGCATTCGCTAAAGGCCTGGATAAGCGTAGTCCCGGTGTATGCTGCATGATGTCGGGCTATAAACTGGAGATTGTCACGATAATATTGGGCCTTATGTATGCGCAGTTGTGATAAATATTCGTTAATTACCGTACTTTCGGGAAGTTCTTTTCGGAGGGAAGCCTCATAATCGTCCAATGATGCTTCGCGGTTACGCCGGTGAGAGGTGTTACTTACCGGACGGCCTTTCTCTTCGCTTATTTTGTGAACGGCGAGACTTTTACCCGTCTCATGGCTGTAGATATGCAACAAGCCCTCCTTTTCTTCCATATAGACCAGCGTCTGATGTCCGCGGTAGGTTCCCGTGGGAACGGTATAATAGTTCCCACGGTAGATGATCACGTTGTCCTTTCGCACGTGATGTGGCAAAAGTTTTTCGCAAGGTTTCGTCGGAACACCCTTATAAGGAATCAGGTGTGTTTTTTCAGTCTCAAACTCCCTGGATGGGATACGCCGTGTGCCATGGTGTTCCATGCCGTTAGCCGTGCGTTCCAGCCACTCCCGAACTTCCTTGTTGAGCTGGTCAATATCGGTGAACTCGTTGCCGCAAAGAAAGTTGTATTTCACATATTTGACCACATTCTCTATCTTTCCTTTACTTTGAGGATCGGACTTACGACAGAATACAGGTTCACAGCCTTGTTCACGAACCAGAGCAAGGAAACCCTTAGTAAGCACCGGATCGCCAAGGTTCTCCCTGACGAGAAATACCTTGTCCTGATCATATACTATTTTACGGGGCACTCCTTCGAAGAATTCAAAAGCAAGCTCATGAGCATAAACTGCAAGGGCTGTGGTAAAGGGTGTACGGTTCAAGTAGACGAACTTATGCCTGCTGCGACTTAAGGATACCGCAAAGAAATACACTTTTAAAGACGTCCCCTCAGGGGTCTTCATCCATCGCTCACCAAAATCACACTGAGCGTATTGTCCATAGGGCGGCTCGGGTTGTTTTTCAAGGACGGTAACTCTTTTCTATCTTCCTGGGCAGATGATGTCTTAATCGCACCCGATTGACGAAGTTGAACACCGTTTTTTTGGGGGGGGTACGGAAGGAAGATCCGCAAAATGTTCCTTTAAACGATCATGGAGCTGTGGGGAAGAGAGAAAAGGCCACTTACGCAGCTCGCTTACCATATATGACTCATAAGGATCAAGTTTATGTCCGATGACGATCATAACTCCGGCTCGACATGAACGCTTCTTCCGTCATCGAAAGATACTTGGCTACCGTTTGGCGGTGGAGCCCTAAAGATTGACCTATTTGACTCTTGTTTAGGCCATCTGAAAATAATTCTCTAACTTTGTTCCACATCAGATACTTCTTTATTCGGGAAGTCTCGGTCATAGCATTGTAATTAGTAGTTGTCACCATAAAATTACAATGCCATCTTTTTCTTTAATCTTGTCGATTTTACTTTTCCGATTTTTGACGATTCAAAGTTACCGATTACATAGCGGAGATGT
>JBGZEX010000087.1:0-3137 GCA_041846495.1 Marinifilaceae bacterium | reverse complement strand
TGAGCTTACTGCCGCTTTATTTAAGTGCTGGAAACACATAAATCAAAGAAATCTTCAAAATATCGCAGCTTAAAGATAATGAACCGATTTGTATAGCGATGAACAAAAAAGGAGGTGCATCGTGCATTACGACACACCTCCACTCGATTATTTTTCCGGATTTTTTCTTGAAAGAATCAAATTCGTTTGAATCCGTTCCCTTCCGTTTTATGCGGGGAATAAATCAGACGATTCAATGTGGCGTCCGGTTTTTTCGAGTCTTCGGGAACTGTTGCAAATACTTTTTGGGGAGCGAGGTCGGCAACGACGGCTTTCCCTTCCGAGAGAGATTTTTTTACATCGATGAGTCGTTGATTCGTACTTCCCCGGAACAAGGCGTTTTCGTCTCGAAGTTCGATACGGAACTTTCCGTCTACGAGGATATCGATATGCGGGAGCAGTAGGGAAAGGCGGTCGGATGCGATAATTTCTTCGTATCTGTAGCCGGTATAGCACCAAATGTTTTTGCGGCTGTATTTTTTGATAAGAAATGCCAAATATGCGAATTCTTCGGCCTGTTCCAGGGGATCGCCTCCGCTGAAAGTAATGTCGGTGAACGGCTCCTTGACGAGTTGCTTGGCGACATCTTCTATTTTTACCGCCCTGCCTCCGTTTATATCCCACGATTCGGGGTTGTGGCATCCGGGACAGCGGTGGCGGCAGCCCGATGCATATACGACGGTGCGGAATCCGGGACCGTCTACCGTCGTATATTCTACAATTCTTAATATGTTTATCGTATCTTTTCTCATGATTTTATGGGATGTTTTCGAATCCGGAGGACTCAATCGTGGCGGATTCTATCCTTCAATTCCGACAGTTTGGCTTGATTCCATCTTTCGGTGGTTCCGACGAGATAGCCCGTTATGCGCTGGAGACGGTCGATATTCCGGCTTTTACATTTGGGGCATTCCTCAAGTTCCGGCCGGGCATCTTCGTATCCGCAGTCGAGACAACGGTTCCTGTTGTGGTTTACCGAGCCGTATCCCATATCGTATTTGTCCAGCATATCCACCACCTTCATGATGGCTTCGGGGTTGTGCGTAGCATCTCCGTCTATTTCTACATAAAAAATATGTCCTCCTCTCGTGAGTTCGTGATAGGGGGCCTCTATCTTCGCTTTATGTACGGCCGTACATTTGTAGTATACGGGCACATGGTTCGAATTGGTGTAATAGGCCCTGTCGGTTATTCCGGGCAATATGCCGAAATCTTTTTTATCCCTTTTGGTGAATCTTCCGGCAAGTCCTTCCGCCGGGGTTGCCAATACGCTATAGTTGTGTCCGTATCTTTCCGAAAACTCGTTTACCCGGTCGCGCATATGCGAGATAATGGAAATTCCTGTTTTTTGGGATTCGTCGTCTTCTCCGTGATGTTTTCCGGTGAGCGCTTTGAGACATTCCGCAAGCCCGATAAATCCTATCCCTAAAGTACCTTGGTTGATGACGGATTCTATGGTGTCGTTGGGAGAGAGAGTTTCCGATCCGTTCCATAATGCCGACATCAGTAGTGGAAATTGTTTGGCTTGGGCCGTTTTTTGAAATTCGAAGCGGTGATGGAGTTGGAGAGCCGTGATTTCCAAAATCTCATCCAATTTCTGCATAAAGGTATCGAGTCTTTCTTTTCGGTCTTCGATATTCATGCATTCTATTCCTAAACGTACGAGGTTTATGGTGGAAAAAGATATGTTGCCTCTTCCGATGGAGGTTTTTTCTCCGAATCTGTTTTCGAATACCCGGGTGCGACATCCCATGGTGGCCGTTTCGTATATATAGCGTTTGGGGTCTTCCGCCGACCATTTTTCATGACGGTTGAAACTTGCATCGAGGTTGATGAAATTCGGGAAAAAACGACGGGCGGAGACTTTTGCGGCGAGACGGTAAAGGTCGTAGTTCCGGTCTTGGGGAAGATAGTTTACCCCCCGTTTCTTTTTCCATATATGTATGGGAAATATGGCCGTAGCTCCATTGCCTACCCCCTTATAAGTGGATTTCAAAAGTTCCCGTATAATGCAGCGCCCTTCGGCGGAAGTATCCGTACCGTAGTTAATGGAACTGAAAACGACTTGATTCCCGCCGCGGCTGTGTATGGTATTCATATTGTGTATGAAGGCTTCCATGGCTTGATATACCCTGTTTGCGGTTCTGTTTACGGCATGCCGGAATATTCTCTCGTCTCCTTCTGTGCCCGAGAGGTCGGATTCCGTATAATCTTCGATTTCTCTGTCGTAGAGATGAGAATAGTCCATGCCGAGGAGGTTTTCCAAAGTCTTGATTTCTTCTATATAACTTTTGCGTACGTAAGGGGCAAGGTAGAAATCGAAAGCCGGTATTGCCTGGCCTCCGTGCATTTCGTTTTGTGCCGTTTCCATCGAGATACAGCCCAATATGCTTGCGGTTTCGATGCGTTTTGCCGGACGGGATTCTCCGTGTCCGGCAAAGAATCCGTTTTTGAGGATCTTATCCAGGGGATGCTGCACACAGGTAAGACTTTTGGTAGGATAGTAATCTTTGTCGTGTATATGGAGGTAGTTTCCGTCGATTGCCTTGCGTTCTTCTTCGGTAAGCAGATAATCGTCTACGAAAGGTTTGGTGGTTTCGCAGGAGAATTTCATCATCATACCTGCAGGAGTATCCGCATTCATATTGGCGTTCTCCCGGGTAATGTCGTTGGATTTTGCCTCTATGATTTCCAAGAATATGTCCCTTGTCTTGGCTTTTCGTGCGATGCTTCTTTGATTGCGATAGGCGATGTAGCGTTGGGCTACGTCTTTTCGATGACTTTTCATCAATTCTATCTCCACCATGTCTTGAATTTCCTCTACGCTCATTTGAGGGTTGCCCTTGCAAGCAATCCGGTCGCTTATACTCAATGCAAGTTCCCGATCTTCTCCTTTGTCGGTATGGAGCATCGCTTTACGGATAGCTGCCGTGATTTTTTTCCTCATTGAAACCTACTATCCGTCCATCTCTTTTGGCTACTGTTTGGATCATAATTATTGGATTCTTTTCTTTGAATATTTTTATTGGTAATTCCTACTGGGAGATATTTCGAATACCTTCCTTAATTATACGATTTTTATCCGTTGTATTCCCTTT
>JBGZEX010000086.1:0-32406 GCA_041846495.1 Marinifilaceae bacterium | reverse complement strand
GTACATATCACACAGAACCTTTCGCTATGTGCCAAAGAAGCATTTAAGCGATTTTACGACCCGCATTTTCGTGTGGACGACGAAATATATAAGGTCTTAAATATGTCGAGAGATGATAGGAAAATGTAAGGCGATAGCGCACGGCAGCACGGCTTTGGATTATATTTTCAGAGAGGGAAAGCTCGGTAATCGACTTGCCTTCCACAATCTTTGCAGCAGGGAGCCAAAGGCTATCTATGAGGAAATGAAAGTGGTCAGCGATTACAACAGTCGTTGCAGGAACAAGTTTCTCCGTATCGAAATAGGCATCGCACCGCAGGACGAGAAAAAGCTGTCAGTGTCCGAACTCATGTGGATAACCCATTTATTTGCCAAGCAAATGGGACTTGACAACCACCAATGGGTGGCGGTAACGCACAAGGATACCGACAACAGACACATTCACATCATTGCCAACCGCATCAGTTTGTACGGAGAGGTCTATGATACTACTTTTGTGAGCAATAGGGCAGCAAGGGTGGCGGAAGAAATCAGCAGGGAGAAACACTTGACTATCGCAAAGGAGGTCAAGGCGAAAAAGCAGCATCAGGAGCCAAAAGCCAGTCCAATAAGAGAGCAGACAAAACAGCAAGTACAACAAATCTGCTATGCCCTGCTTGACAAGTACAAAGGTATGGGTATTACTGGGCATTCCATGTTCCTTTACGAGTTGAACAAGAACGGCATCGCGATAGAGCGCATGAAGAACAAGCAGGGCAAGGTCTATGGCTTGAAGTTCTCATACACAGGACAATCATTCAAGGCATCCGAAATCGGCAGGGAGTTTGGCTACCGTTCCTTGCAGAAGAACTTTGAATCGACCAACAAAGAAGAATCAAAGATATTACGTCAAACAGTACAAGAGCCAACTGAAAAGAACGAACAACCTAATGCAGATTATCAACTTGTACCCAAAAGCCGTTCCACTGTCTCACGAGACTATGCCACCCCACAAGTGCAGAACTCCATTGGTGCGGTGGCAGACACCATCGTTAGCGCAGCCGATGAAGCGGTGGAAGGGTTAGGCGATTTGATTACACCAAGTACACAAGGCAATGACTTAACCGAAGCTGCATGGCAGCGCAAACTCAGATACCAAGCTAACAGAAAGAAGAAACGTGGAAGGGGATTATAACTCACGCCTGAACAAAATGCAGAAAGAAGAATATCTCATTAAAAATGCTTGTTATTCGGTAACAAAGTATTATCTTTGCAAACGGAATAACAAGCGTTCTTTGTTAGGCAGAAAACAGCGAAGCCAAGTAGCTCGCTCGTTTCCAAATCGTTACCTATTTAGTTTTACCAACAAGGTAACTTCTTTATTTTCAATAAGTTGTATTTTAAGAATTATCTTGCGGTGCTATTCAAAACAATGTGCCTCAAAGCACTCCGCTCATTTCTAAATCGTTACCCATCTATCCAGCGATAAATGGTAACACCCTATTCCTCAATAAGATAGTTCGAAAGCAAAAAACCAAATGGATAATGCAATTCGGTCTCCGCATTCAGCCATATCTTCGTCCCGTCCGAAAGTCTCAATATATGAGTAGCTCCTCGAGGAACAACCATCCTGTGGTATTCCGGTTCCCGTTTTTTATTCCGGGCTTCATCCCGAGTATAAGTCAGCGAATCTCCGTAAGACTTTATTTCCGGACAATTTCTCAAAAGCGTATCCGCACATCCGTCCAACAGGATTTCTTCTCCATACGGAAGAATGAGTACGGGAGAAGAAAGCCCGGCATAAATCTCCGTTCCGGATTTCATACGTATCGTGTCCGACTTGCCGAAAAATACCAACCATGCCAATCCCAAAATCACGATAAACAAGGCAGCAATCCCGACCGTCGTACGCATCAGCTTTTTCCGCCGCATCCTTTCGGTAGTTCGGATAAAACGACGATAAGACATTTCGGAATCATGTTCTTCCAACATCCTCATAAATTGGGGCAATTTCCCTCCTGCCGCAAGCCTTTCATAGAATTTGCGATTTTCTCCGGAGACGGAAAGCCAATTCTCCAATTCCTCCCGCTCCGATTCGGAAATCGCATCGTTCATCTCCGACAATATCAAAGCTATAATACGGTTCAAATTATATTCTTCGGACATAATATCAATATCTCGACTCTATATATAAAACACCGTCGAAAAGGAAAATGGGTATCCGGTTCTTAAAAAATTACACCTCAATAAAAAATACTAAACTTATCTTTAAGAAATTTCTTTGCCTTTTTACGCTGGGTTTTTACCGTTTCCACGGATAAATTCATCTCTTTTGCTATTTCTTCCGAGGTTTTTCCTTCAAGGACTTTTAAAAATATCTTCTTACATTGAAAAGGGAGCATATCTATCAAAGCGGCCATTTCCCGATAAACTTCATTCTCTACAATAGAAAGAATGGCAGCAGGTTCCGGCTCCATAGCCGAATAAACGAATTTCTCCCGCTTCCCTCTCCGTTTTTCTCCTCGCAAATAATTCAATGAGCGATTCTGGACTACCGTATATAAAAACACTCTTATCGCACCTTCATTGGGATATATATTTTTCGTATCGTATAATTTAAAAATGCATCCTGTACAATATCTTCGGCATCTTCCCGGATAATGTCGAAAGTCCGTACATAAACACATAAAGGAGCAAAATATTTTTTATACAACTCATAAAACGTATTCTTATCCCGTATATTTACAACCTCCATTCCAGTATCCGTCACCTTACCCATGAATTCAAGTATAAAACAATCCCTGCAAATATGCCAATATTTTATTAAATTCCATCGACATCCCTTAATTATCTCATAAATACTTTAGGTGTAAAAATAAATAAGTCCCGGAATCATTCTTCGATTCCGGGACTTGCCATCGAGCTGTTGATGGGATTTGAACCCATGACCTCTTCCTTACCAAGGAAGTGCTCTACCCCTGAGCTACAACAGCAATACTCGAGAGCCTCTTGTCGGATTCGAACCAACGACCCCGAGATTACAAATCACGTGCTCTGGCCAACTGAGCTAAAGAGGCAGGTGGGTAAGCTTACTACGTCGCACCGCTACAACCGCCTACCCTTGCTGCCTTCCGACCCTGGGGGAATTCGACAGGAGCTGGTCGCGTAGGACTTACCCGGCCACAAAAGTATAAAAAAGATTGGGGCTCCGCAAATTTTACCCTAAGTTTTTCTCGCTTATTCAATATCCGAAATCCGAATGCTCGGAAGCCTCCTCCAATAATTTAAGTTTCTCATACATTTTTAAAGCTCCCCATGCATCGGTTGCGGCATATCCCACCTGAGCCGGACTGAGTTCCGGAGATTCCCAATTCGTGACACGTTGTCTCTTAGATACCTTAACTCCATATATGATGGCCATAAGTTTGAAAAAAGATTTGTCGGAAATTCCGAACTCCTCGGCATAATCTTGAAGATCAATAAAACCGGCAGCCGGAAAATCACTTAATTTTTGCAAAAACCGAATATCGTCCTTAATCCCTACGCCCACTTTTATAATTCCGGGATCGGATAATAAATTTTTCAATTCCGGACCGAATCCGCAGGTATGCAAACGGAAAAGATAAACCCTCCGGTCATCCGACAACTGCAACAGGCTCGGATAATGAAATTCTCCTTTCCTGAAACTCGGCTTGGTTTCGGTATCGAAACCCAATACGGAAGAAAAGCTCAAATCGTTCACGGCCTCCGCCACAGCCTCCGCTTCGTCTATCACCCGTACCTCTCCTTCAAAAACATAAGCGGGAAGCTTATTCGCAATTTCTTTATCTATAGTATGGAGCAACTCTATTTTCAGCATAATTCATCTTCATCATTCAAACGGTAAACAATGGAATGAACGGCTCTCAAAAGCTCTGCAGCCGCTTTCCCCCAATAATTTTCAAATCCCTCGCTCAAAATCCATATCGCTTCTATCATAACCGTTTCCATTCCGGAACGATAAGCGGAAATGAAGTTTTTAAGATCCTGATATATATCGCATAATTTTTCGGAAACGGTATGTATAACGGGGAGTTCGCTATATTGCATAGCTTCGTCGAATACCTCCAAATATTCATCGTATTCTCCCATTAGTTTTTCCCATCCTGCAAAAAGGAAATTATAATCATCCTCCGTTACAAAATCTTCGGATAAGCCCGAGACTTCCAAATCGAAACGAGGCAGCATTGCACCTTTCAAATATACGAGTGGAATAAATTTCTGTATGCCCGCCACAGCCTGCCTTTTCTTCCCTCCTCCCATATTTTCCATAAATTCGCAAAACTCTTTGGCAACGGCAACGAATTCGATTACGTTCTTACTATATACGATAGAATGAAAATCCTGCATAACACTTTATTTATTTTACAAAATTACAAAAATAGGAGGAAGAGCTATTGGTTATACTAAAAAATATTCTACCTTTGCAGGGTTGGAAAGGTGCAGGAGTGGCTGAACTGGCTCGCCTGGAAAGCGGGTAACGGCCAAAAGCCGTTCGGGGGTTCGAATCCCCCTCTTTCCGCAACGACGGATGCGAATCGAGGTCTTACGAGACTTACACATCCCGAAATATAAGTTGTGATACTTATTCCCCATCCGTATTTCTCTTTAATTGTTTTTTAACTTTTCATCTCTCTTCTCCTTGGAAATTAATCCATAGCATATAAGTTTTATAATTAACCGAAGTCCAATCAAAGGAGCATATTAAAAAACCGCATTGCTCAAAATCGACAGCACTTCTATATATGATACCGAATAGAATACTATTGAGCTTATTGTACTATCACAACTACCATAAAGGATAATTGATGGTGGTTATCGATTTAAGATCTCTTCAAGATGCCAAGCTGGAATATGCTCAATACCTTCATTAGTCGGTATTTTATAGTCATCCAAACTCACCACATACTTACCGAAATTGTCTTCAATAAATTTAAGGGAGCGGTATTCTCTTTCTACAATTTCTTCTTCAATAAGTCTAAGGGTGACCTGCAGATAAATCCTTTTATCCCCCTTGATAGCCACAAAGTCCACTTCTGTATCCTTTATCGTTCCTACATAGACCCGATAACCTGCACGCTTTAAACTGATGTAAACGGCATTCTCCAAGAGGTAACCCATTCCATAGCCATATCCGGTATAGAAATAATTGTGATAGCAGAGGTCATTAAGGTAATATTTACAGTTCCCTGAGATTATATCCTTTCCTTTGATGTTATACCGTTCCGCACGATGAATCAAGAAAGAATTTTCAAGATAAAAGATATAAGACGATAGGGTCTCGTAATTGGTTTTCCTATTCTTAGACTTAAAGAAATTGATAATGTTAGTAATAGAAATAATGTTAGCCGCATTATTTACCAAATAGACAAAAAGATCATCTAAGAGCTTCACATCTTTAATCTTGTACCTGGCTACAATATCTCGAAGCATTACCGTATCTTTTATGGCCGAAACGTAATTCTGCCTCATCTCATCATTGGGCAGATTGAAGAGTTCCGGCAAAGCCCCGCTTTGTAGAAAGCCCATATAACTTTCTATTCCCTGCTTCCGTTCGGTTATACCACAATATTCCGTGTAACTGAATGGGAAGATCTCAAACTCCACATATCTACCCGATAAGAGCGTTGCCAATTCGCCTGATAATAAATTGGAATTTGAACCACTAATAAACAGTTCACAAGGCTCTGCAAAATCTTGTGAATGGGAGTTAACGAAATGTTCCCACTCCTCGATATACTGTATTTCATCTATGAAAATATAGACTTTCCCCTTCGGCTTTAATTCTTTACGATAGTTCCGATACAAAACTTCAAGTTCCTGAAAAGTATGGAGGGCAGAGAACTCTACATATTCCTTATTTATATAGAGGATGTTATAGGGGTGAATCCCATCGGAAATGAGCTTGGATGCTATTTGACGTAATATATAACTTTTCCCTGCACGCCGTTGTCCGACTAATACTTTGACTAATTTATTACCGATGTATTGTCCAATCCTATCTGTGTAAAAAGTGCGAGGGAAGCCTAAATCCACCGGACTACCATCCCAAAAGTTATATTTCTTTATTGATGAAATCATGTCAATTATACTTGAATATTTTCTGTAAATATAAATATTTTCAAGTATAGTTGAAAATATTCATGTTTTAGAATCTACAATTGATTGAATTTTGCATTGATTTTTATATTTTATGAAATCATAAAATAGACAGGATTCTCCCCTCTCTTTCCGCAACAATTTTGTATAATTCCCCCGAAAATTGTCTTAAAAAGGATAACCTATCGCCATATTCAATACGACTCCGTCTTTAAAGAAAGAGGGAATATTATAATACCCTTTTTTACCCGTATCATAAGGTGCATGTATTGCGATACCGCAATCCAAACGAATCACCAAAAGACTCAAATCATAGCGGATACCCAAACCCACGCCTACGGCTAATTCGTCATAGAGTTTTTTCAAATCGAATTTTCCCCCGGGACGTGCGTCGTCCTCTCTTAACAGCCAAACATTACCGACATCCGCAAATAAAGCCGCATGGAATTTCCCTTGTATACGGAAACGATACTCCATATTGGCTTCCAATTTCATATCTCCCGTCTGATCCAAATAGGCAAGCGTATTTTCTTTCGGCTGATGGTAATTGCCGGGACCTATGGAGCGGATATGAAAAGCCCGTATACTATTGGCTCCTCCGGAATAAAACTGTTCGCTATAAGGCATGATTTCCGAATTGTCATAAGCATAACCCAAACCCAAATAAAGCCGGGCGGCAATATCTCCCAAACCTCCTTTTATACTCTTTTGCAAAATCAATTCGCTTGTAAGTTTCACAAACTGAGAATATTGATTATTAAACAATTCCTTACCCATTCCGTAACGACTGCCTAAGATATATTTAAAACCCGAAATCAAATTTCCTCCCTCGGAAATCATAGTCTGCCAATACAAACGTCTCGGATTGAGATAAGTTGCAGGACGATCGTAGGTATAAGTATAAGCTGTAACCGGTATGAATTGATTTTGGAAACTCATGGAAATAGCCCGGTTATTCACCATAGCCGAATCGAAAGCCGGTGTCGTTCTCAACAGATAGGTATAGTTTAATTTAAAAGGAGTAAATCGATGCAAGTGCCGTTTGGTATTATGAAAATCGTAATTCACCTGACCTCCCCATGAAATCATCCGGAAAAAACTTCTCCGATTCAACAAATCTCCGCTCAATTGGAAAGAAGTCTGTTCGTATACGGTCTTAGGTCGTATAAAACGCGGAGCGACTATATGGGGTACATCGAGATTGACATCCATTCCCAACTCATAAGAATTCAATAAAGAATTATCCTGCACCATCTTATTGGACTTCCCTCCTATCTGCCACTCATAAGCACCTCGTAATTTAAACGAAAGATGTTGTGCCCGCTTTAAAAAATTCCTGTTCGATATGGAAAAACTAATCCCCGGACCGATAAGGTTATTGGATTTATAGGCCAAAGCCCCCTCGACTTCCGCTTCGTAAGGCAATAAAAAATCGGCATAGTAAGCGATATCCAACCTTGGGGGATATGTTTCGGAACCGACGGGCGTATGAATTGTATTGACGTATTTGAAAATTCCCAATTTCAAAAGTTCGGATTTGGTCAAATCGTCTTTTGCCAAAGAGTAACGGTCGCCCGGACGAAACTTTATAGCCTTGAGCAGAGCCGAAGCTTTCAACTGCAAAGGCAAGGCATAAACTACTTTCAAATTATCTTCGATAATGGAATCGACGCCTATTTTCCGTTGAACATCTCCCAAATATACCGTTACATTTCGTAAGGAATAGATTCGGAGGACGGTATCCGCTATTCCTTTTTTCAATGCAATACGCAAGTCTACCTTATAATTTCCTATCGTAGAATCTACGGCGAACTCTATATGCTCGGGATGAAAATAATAGTAACCCGAATTTCTGAACATCGCCGCCATGGATTGCTTCTCCTGTTTCATAATGTTGATATCGAAATCCTTTCCGCTTTTCAACTCGCCGGTCATCATATATTTTCTCATAAGCGAATCCAAAGGAGAAGGCCAATTCCACAGTTTTATATTCCGGTAAGTATAAGGTTTACCCATATTTATTTCATAACTTATCTTCGCTTTTCGGGGATTTCGTTTATTGGGAATTATCCGGTAATCGGATTCCACATCGAAATAACCGAACATTTTCAGATTGGCCTCCAAAATCTTCAAACGAAGTTCCGGGTCTACTTTCGAAATAAGGACGGGAGATTTGGCGAAATTTTTATACAACCATTTTTTCAATCGACCGGAATTCTCGTCCATATCCCAATTATACACCCATAAACCCAGAGGAAAAGGGATACGTACGTAAGGCGAATAGAGCGGATTATTGGGAGGGACCGAAAGAGTGGATGCAATCTCCGCTTTCTCCCGTTCTTTCAATTTATGTTTATCCGCAGTTTTCACGTTTATTTTTTTTACCCCTGTATACAATACCTCATTCTCCGGTATTTTCCTCACGGTAGAACATCCGGACAATATGAACAGAATAAGGATAAGACCGAATCGACCTTTATATTCCGACCGACTCAATATGTTCGCTATTTTTTTTATTCTCATCTCCTTTTAAACTTTTCCAAGCATCGTCCCGTTTCTTTTGAAGTAAAGCCCTTTTCTTTTTACTCCTGAAAAAATCCAAGAGATTGGCAAAATTTTTATGAAAAACCACACCTCCCCCGGTCTGGAATACATTACCCTCCAATATGTCGTAATTCGAATTACGGAAAAATCTTAGAAACAGATTTTTATTCCGATCGAAAACATACTCCAATGCGATATCGTCCACCAAGGTCTGCTCCAAATCCCGATTCGGATCTTCCGAGGTCGACAACTTCCCTCCTATTTTCACTCTAACCTTTTCATTGAAAAGATTTTTGGAAAATTTATAAGACACGTCCGTACGGGTCGCTCTTCCCCGGGAAGAATACTGGTCGTACGTATCTATTCCGAAAGTAAGACCTGTATTGAAATATTTACGGGTCCATTGATTGAGTTCGCTTTCGAGGATGCTGTTGAGCGCCCCTCCCTTAAGCGTTTGTACCTGTCCCGGTCCCATATAGGTATTATAGACCAATAAATTTATTGCCTCCCGGCTGCGTTCGTCCTTATTCAAAGTGGCCAATTGACTTTGTACGGCCTGGTCGTGCACGGCCTCCACATCGAAAGCAATCGAGGGATCGGCCAAAGTATTTCCAATCCGTATGATGGCATTAAAGGTGACCAATCGGGATTGATTTCCGGAAATAACATTGGCTTTCACATATTCCGAAGCCGATATGTTCAACATCGGTTTGACGATGTCGCCCGTCCATTCCACATAACTTCCGTCGCTGATATTAAAAGTCTTCTGGGCCACGACCGGAATCGTATACCGGACTTCTCCCTGAGACAGGACATATTTTCCCGAAAGATGACTGATTCCGTTCTTATCGATGGAATAAGTAAGACCGCCTCCCCCTACGAGAGAGACTTTATTATCTCCGTTTTCGGAAAGATCTATATTCATTTTCACTCCTTTTTCTATATCCATAAACATATTCATGGTAAAACCGGAGGTGATAAATTGTTTATCGCCGGACACCTCCCAATTCAAAGAGTCCCGAAAAGAAACGAAACGTACGACATCTCCCAATCTCCCTTTTTCCTTAAGTACATTTTCTCTAACGGCATAATTGATTTCCGTACCGCTCAATAATTTCAAACTTCCCCTGATATCCAATTCTTTAAAATATCCTCGCATCCGGGCTGTTATATCGGCAAAACCCTTTCCGGACAAAATGGAGTTTTCATCCGAGCCGACATCCACAACCTGGAATTGCCGGCCTGACATAACCAAATTGGCTTTCATTTTATCGAAAGGCTGAAAATGCAAATCCCCATTCAACAACAATGCGGAATTATTGGGAGCAATAAATTTGAAATTGCGGAAATTCAAACGTCCGTTCCGAATATCCAATCGATTGGAATCTATGCCGAATTCCGTAGATAAGAGCGAAACCTTAACTCTGGCATTCTTAAAGGCAAGTTCTCCGCTTAATTCCGGTTCGTTTAAATTTCCTTTGAAAAATAAATTTCCATCCATACCCCCTTTTAAAGACAAGGTATTTTTGGGAAGAAATATATTAACCAAAGATAAAGGGAAATCGTTCAAAGAAGAGTTGATATCCACAGCCATTTTCCGCCCGCTTTTCATACGTCCTCGCAAATCGAGCCCTTTACGCCCGTCTATATGCATGGAGGTAATGAATTCATGTAAAGAATAAGTCGCTTTGTCCAAAAGATAATCCAATTTCAAATCCACATCACCCACTTTATTCGATTCGTATACAAAACCGTCTATACCGATATTTCCATTCAAATACATATGTTCTTCAACAGTAGCCAGTTTCGCATTCAACCTTAACACACCCTCCACGGCAGGCAATAAAGGAATATGGGACGCCGTTTTTTTTATGTCTATATTTTCGATTTTTATACCAAGCTTATCGGAATTGCCGATTGAATCGTATTCGGATCGTATTTCGAATACTTTGTCTTTATTTTCCAATTTCATATTGGCCGATAATTTCAGATTTCGTCCGAAATTCACCCAATTATCTTCATTTACCGTCCATTTTTCATAACCTATGACGGGAGTATACGGAAAAATACGTACTGAAAAAGAAGAATCCTGAAGAGCGATATCGGCACCCAAATCAATACCTTCATCTCCTTTGGTATTTTTTTGATTCAAGAAAATCCGCATGAGATTTCTACGGAAATAACCGGAGGCCTGTAAATTAAACATATCCTTTAACCGTTGATCGGAATTTGCAAACATTAACCGATAATCCATGGTCTTACGATGCTGACTAACTTCAAGGCAAACCGAATCGAATTGAAATTCTCCGAACATGGGATATTTGACTCGGGTAAGCATTTGAAATCCTCGGGCAGGAAGAGAAGAGGCATTTAAATCCAATCTTCTTATTTTTATATTATTGGCGGCTAAATAACGCATAACGGCATTTTTATATCCTCCCTCGATATCCAATTTAAAATAAGGCATGATTTTTCGGACATCCTCCATATCGAAGGTTCCCCGTCTTATCTGGCGAGTCAATAATTTCCCCGCCTCTGCAAAGAGTTCGGCCACATGCATAATTGCCGTATCGGCTGCAAATCTCATATCGAAATCTCCCGAATTAATTTTCAATAAGGTAGTATCGATATTGCTGTGCATTTCGAGTTTGATATCGCCCAAATCCTCCTTATTCCCCCTTTGATTCAAAAAAATATTTCTTATATCCGTACGAATCCCGTATTCGTTATTTCCTAAAAATCCCAAAAAAGAAAAATCGCACGACAACTTCGTAATTTCTTCCGAAAAATTCAATCGTTGAAAATCCAACTTCGGAATTTTACCGTCCAGAAAAATACGGTGTCCCGAATCCACTTTATCCGCTTTTACGGATAAATCCAAAATACAATCGGGATCATCGGAAATCAAATGTGCCTTAAGGGTCGTATTCGACAACATCGTTTTCAAGGATATATCCGTATAACGATGTTTATTATATACAAACCCGTCGATATTGACTTCCGCATCCACCACGGCTCTTCTCCAATCGTAACCTTTTCCCCGAATCTTTATACGCCCGCTCAAATCTCTCCCGATATCCCCCGAAATAAACCGTTGAACGGGAAAACTGTCGGCCTGAATATTGATATCGTACTCCTTTGAAATCAAATTACAATAACCCAGTACGGATAAAAGCGCATTTCTGTTTCCGATTCTTATAACAGGAGCGATTTTACCTTTATATGCCTTGAAATCCCCATAGACTTCGGTACGAGCGGGAATATTAAATTCCCTATTCTTCGCCCCTTTCCTTATAAACAGAGTGGAATCCGTCCGACCGTGAAACTCCAAGCTACCCGTAATATTCTCAATATCATTCAAACTCTCGAGATTTCCTCTCGCTTCCAAACTGAAACAGTTTTCCATATCGAGTTTGAGTTTTTTAAGAGAAAGATATTCTTTACTCCAAACCAGAGAGGCATCCACATTCAAACGTTCTCCCCGCATCGCATCCGGAATTCCATCGTAAAATGCGGCTATATCCGATAAACCTACGCTGCCTTTCATCGCTACCCGAAAAGGATATCCCTTGGCAACATCTCCTACAGGCGCCTCAAGAACCGCATCCGCAACCAAATTCGTATGCGAGGTGATTACCCGCAACCCGACGGCATCGGAAGTTGCAGAGTCCAAATCGACATGTCCCGAAAAATGTTTCATATATATGCCGCTATCCTGAACAAAAGTCAACTCCCTCAAATTCCCCTTTACAATGCGGCTTCTATTGTATACGGAATCTATCAAAACTCCTATGCCCGACAAAGCGATTTCGAATTTTTCGGCTTTTTTTTCCGAATTATTCAATTCGAAACGACTATTGGATAAATAGAGATTATTCACCCGGACTTCCCACTCCCCTCTCGTCGTATTCACAACCGGTTCCTTATCCGCTCTATCCCCTTTCCCGATTAAAATACTACATCCGCCTCCTTTCAGATTAACCGAATCCGCATTTACAAACTCCTGCCCGATATCTACCTTTGCCCGCGTAATCCTTCCTTTCTCTATTCCGCTCCCGAGATAAGGCATCGAAGAGGAATACATCGTATAGCTTACGCTATCCAATCGAAGTTCCTCCACTCCGAAAATCCAATCGAAAGGTTTTTTTTCGGGATTTACCGATTTACGCCCCGAACCGGAAGTCAAAACCACATGCCCGTTATTCAAATCCAAATATCTTAGTCGGACCTCCTTACTATCCCAATTAAAGGGATGGGAGGCAAGTCCGAGCGCCTTGGTGCGAATATCCAGTCTCATACCCGTAGTTTCGTTCTTCACGTTTACTCTCACTCCGCGTAACAGAAGTTCGTGAATCAAAACCCTATGTTTAAGTATATTCCTAAGCCCCATATCGAGAAAAAGATAATCCGCATACACAAGAGTATCTTTTTCGCTTTGCCCCACAAACACTTTTTTCAACTCCAAATCCAAGGGAAATTTAAGTCCGAATTCCTCCACCTCCACATGAATTTTCCCGCCTGCATTCACATAATCCAACACTTTGTTTTTTACAAGATTCCGGACCGGAGGAATGTACAAAAGCAAAAAAATCAGGAAAATAATGAAAAAAAAGGCCAATAAGCCATAACCCGTATACTTCAATATTCTTTTCATTATATTCAAATGCCAATCATCTGATTTTTAATTGCAAACATTACCAAAGCCGCCGTATTCCGACTACCCGTTTTACTCAAAAGACTTGCCCTGTGTTTATCCACCGTACGCTTGCTTATAAATAATTTATCGGCAATCTCCTGATTGGACAATCCCCGGCAAACGTGATAAAGAATCTCCAACTCTCGTTTGGAAAGCTCGATATCATTATTTTCTTCTTTAGAAGAAGAGGTATAATTTATATTCTCCAAAAGTTCTTCGGAAAAATATTCTTCTCCGGAAGCCACTTTCAAGATCGCATCTTCAACCTTCTCTATTCCTGCGCTCTTCAATAAAAAACCCTTAACACCGGCATCCAACATTTTTCTGTAGTACTCTTCATCTCCATACATCGAAAGGGCTATGATTTTAATGTCCGGACACAACATCACCGCCCGCTCCGTCGCATCGATTCCATCCATTACCGGCATCGATATATCCATGAGTACGACATCGGCCTCATGCCATCCCACCCCGTCGATAAACTCCTTACCGTTGGAAGATTCATAAACTCTGTTTACGAAATCCCGCTCCGAAAGCAATAATTTCAAACCTTCCCTGAAAAGTTTATGATCGTCCACTATACATATATTCAATTTCTTCATGACGTTCATAATTTTATAAATGACGAAGCCTTCATACCTTCTCCCGGCTCGCTTATGATTTTAATATTTCCGTCCCGGGTATTCAACCGATATTTTATATTATCCAGGCCCATTCCGTTTATATTGACATTTTCGGATAAATCGAAACCCTTTCCGTCATCCTCATACTCCATATAAAGAATCGACTTTTTCAGTTGTATGTCTATTTTAATATTTTTACAATCCGCATGTTTTACCGAATTATTTATAAGTTCACAAACGACTCTGTAAGCAATGACTTCCACATCTTCGGCAAATCTTCGTCCTTCGATATTGGTAGTAAACATCACATGGGGGGCATCTCCCGTATTGAATCTGCGAATAAAAGCATTGAGCGCATCTCTCAATCCGAAACGATTCAACACGTGGGGACTTATATTCATCGACAATGTCCTTACGCTGTCTACCGCTTCGTCTATGGCTTGCTCTATGTTCTTACGTATTTTAAGTTTGACTTCGGGAGATTTGGTTTCGTCTATGTCCGAAATAAGCATCTTGGCTACACTCAACAAAGGCCCCAAGCCGTCATGCAGCTCTTTGGCAAAATGCCGTCTTTCCTTTTCTTCCGTTTTTATAACGGCGGACAATACCTCCTTTTCCGTCTCCCTTCGTATACTTTCCGCCCTTTGCATAAAATAGAGCAGTTTCTTAACGTACGATAAACCTACCAAAAACGAAAGCGATATGAATAATCCCAGCCATTTTTCCACCGGATATACCGCCTCCGCCAATTCCGGGTCGATAACGGGAAGTATTTCCGAGAGTCTGTAAAACACCATGATAATCAATGCACAGGATATCAATATCCAGGACACATTATATTTCGTACGTTTAATCAAGCTGATGGCGATATATGCAGCTACAATCTGTCCTATTAAGGAAAAGACTAAAAGAATATTATCGAGCCGCATAAAACCGATTTTAGAAAATAAACTATCTTTGTGTATAAAAATACCGCAATGATTAGCAAACGCATAACAAAAATAATCCAAAATATTGAAAAAAGGAAGTTTAGGGATAAATATAAGTTATTTAAAATAGAGGGCGATAAAATTGTAAACGAACTCCTGAACTCTTCCTTTAAACCGGTATATATCATTGGAATTCCGGAATGGAATCCGGATTTCGCCCTTTCCGGGACCGAGATCATACGGGTGAATAAGGAAGAAATGCAAAAGTTATCGGCTTTCGCCTCACCTCCGGAAGTAATAGCCATTGTGGAAATACCCGAAACGGGAACTCCCGAAGTATCTTATGCCGACAAACTCATCCTCATATTAAACGGCATACAGGATCCGGGAAATTTCGGGACCATCGTACGCACAGCCGACTGGTTCGGAATAAGGGATATTTATTGCGATACCGATTGCTGCGATCGCTACAATCCCAAAGCCCTTCAAGCCAGTATGGGTTCCGTCTTCAGAGTGGATATCCGATACACGGATATCGAAAACCTTATTTGCTCCGCTCCTCCGGGATTTCCGTGTTTCGGAACCGTATTGGACGGAAAAAACATTTACGAATACGAAAAACTTCCATCCGCAGGCTTCATCGTTATGGGAAACGAAGGCCGGGGAATAAATCCCGAACTCCGTTCCCTGATTACGGAACGCATCCGGATTCCCGATTTCCCCCATAGTCGCGGTTCGGCGGAATCTCTCAATGTTTCCGTTGCTACCGGCATCGTATTATCGGAATTCCGCCGCCACCTTCACAAACCTTAAAAACAAGGCATCAACTCCGTCAAACACTCGTGATATTTTTCTAAAAATTATCCAACTCTATAAAGGGATTGAAAAAATCTTATATATTTGCGGATACGGTTTTTTTATTAACAAAACATTTTCAATTATGAGAAAACTATTTATGTTATTGATTGTCATGAGTATTTCATGTATTGCCATGGCACAATCGCCTCTTGATTTAGGTATCCATGCAGGATGGAACAACACGAAAATCAATATGGAAAAATATGACGAATCCACTTATAGCGGATTTACCATAGGCGCCTTTATGCGGGTTAATTTCAAAGATTTCTACCTCGAACCGGCTTTGAACTTCAACCGCAACACTTCGAAATTCAAACTTACGGAAACAATGGAAAAAGGGAAATTAAAATACGATGCCGTAAGCATTCCCTTACTCCTCGGCTACAAAATCCTGAATACCGGTTTGCTAAACATCCGTATATTCGCAGGTCCTCAAGTTTCCTTTCTTACCAAGGATTTGAAGAACATACCCGAAATGTACAAAAACGAAGATCCTTCCAAAAATCTCTGGGATATAAAAATCGGCGCCGGAGTGGATGCATGGAAATTCTCCTTGGATATCGATTTCCAACAAGGATTAAAAAAATTCTCGAAAAAAATCGAAAAACCCCAAGTTTTCAATGTAATCATCGGCTACCGCATACTTTAAGTTCAAATAGGATCGGCATGTCGTAAATCGAATTATGAAGTGCCCTCTAAAAGTTCTTGTCTGATTTTTAGAGGGCACTTCAAAGGCAAACCGGCCTACACAGTGCCGGCTCAACGTTTTCTGCAAACAAAATAAAGGGGATGGTAGGTAAGAGGCAGGCCTCGGGGTGTACCGAATCTGCGTATATAATCCGCAGAAAAATCCTTAAGTCTGAAATCCACATCCTTGTCGACGGCTCCTGCTCCCGTCGCCGATATGTGGCGCACCACGGCAAGGGGTGTATCGAAATAAACCGTCGAGAAACCCTCTTCCGCCGTCAATATCTCGAAACGGGAGGACAGGATTTTCTTCAATTCCGCCAAAGATTTATAAGCCAGTCCTCTGCCGGTAATTTTTCTCAATTCTTTCATATTGTCCGGCCCGAAAGTGGAAAAAGCCAGTACGCCGTTTCCCCGCAACCGGCACGCTACGTTTTCCACCATCCTACCGATATCCTCCAACCATTGAAAAACGGAAGCCGAAAATACGGCATCGAATTCCCGGGTTATATGCAGGGTCTCTATATCGCCGTATATTCTGTTTCTCTCCGGTATTCCACAATCTTCCCCGCATTTATCACACATCTCTTTCACTATATCGTTGATAAAAATATCGCCGGACACGAAATCCTTCAATAAGGAAGTCAAAATACCGGGACCGCAACCTATTTCCAATGCATCGGAAAACGCCGTCAATCCTATGCTCCGCATCATTTCGGTCAAATGCCGGGCTATCTCCCGCTGTACCCCCGCATTTTCCCCATAAGTAGGAACACTCCTGAGAAAATATTTATGTACCTTTATCTTATCTATCATATGAGCAATTCTTTCAAATCGATATTCGCAAAGGGATAATGCCCCCCGGAAATTTCCAATACCTCCACGCCTCTTTGCATCCACCACGACTTCTGAGATTCGTAAGGAAATATCTTATCCTCTCTTGCAATAACAGCCTTATCCCAAAGAAAAATCGGCTTTACGGCCGTACACAGATTCCACAAAGCTTCCAATTCCTCCGCCTGGTCTTTTCTTTCCGGTAAACGCCCGGCAAAATCTTCGGAATCCTTATCCCCCGCAATCATACGTTCGTAGAATTTCGACGGCCCCATTTTCCTTATTCCCTTAAGCGTAATTTTATAGAAGAGTTCGGATATGCCGTAATTATCGTCTATGGGAGACTCCGTTCCGCACAAAGCTACGGAGGTCCGTACCCTCAATCCGGTTTCCCCCAGCCAGTAAGAAGCCGCCCATACCCCCATCGACCAGGCTACAACATAAATATTCTCATAGGAAGAAAGGTCGGGAAAACCGGGACAGGTTTCCATATCCCGATAATCGTAAAAAACGAAAACATCGCATCCGTCGATTCTGTTTTCCATTATCCGCTCATCCATTCCCCAACCGTTAAAAAACAAAAGGGCATCTGAAAAATCCTCTTTTCTCAAGTTGCATACTTTCATTCTAATCCGTTTTTCAAAAAATCATACAGGCATTCATATTCCTCGTCCGGTATGGCCGCATTCAAAGAAAAACGAATCCTTGCCTCCCCCTTGGGAACCGTAGGATAACGTACGGGTTGTACGAAAAATCCGTTCTCGCATATGAGTTCGGCCAAAGCCACGGTTTCTTCCTCCGGACCGCACACAAGAGGAACTATATGGGAGGAGCCCCCGGTAACAAATCCCTTATCCGCAATAGTCTTCCTCAATCTCTCTCCCAAAAGGCGAAGCCGTTCTCTCATATCGTAAAAATCCGGCATATGCCGGAGGACGAATCTCGTCCATGCGATATTCACCGGAGGCAGAGCCGTCGTAAAAATCAAACTCCTTTGAGTATTGATCAAATACTCCCGGAAGAGGTTATCGCATATCACATAGGCTCCTACCGATGCAAAAGCTTTTCCGCAAGTCCCTACGATAAAATCCACATCTTCCGTACAAGCCTTTTCCTCGCAACATCCCAGCCCGTTGGTCCCCCGTACGCCGACGGCATGCGCCTCGTCCACATATAAAAAAGCATCGTATTCGCTTTTGATATCGCATAACCGGAGCAAATCGGCTTCATCCCCATCCATACTGAATACGGATTCGGTAACGATGAATACATTCTCGTATTCCTCCCTGTATTTATCCAACAAAAACTCGAGATGACCATAGTCCGTATGACGGAATCTCATCATTTTGGCTTCGGACAAACGCATACCGTCTATCATACTCGCATGCACCGATTTATCCGCAACGATTAAATCCCGGGGGCCGGCCAGAGAGGGCAATATGCCGATATTGGCATGATAACCGGAATTAAAATACAGGGCGGCTTCCCTTTCGTATATTCCCGCCAAATCTTCTTCTATAAGAGTATAATATTTGTGATTCCCGGCAAGCAAGCGGGAAGAAGTGGAGGCATAACTCAAAGATTCCATGTCGTATTCTTCCCTGAACTCTTTCATCAATACGGGAGAAGACGACAAGCCCAAATAATCGTTGGACGAAAGGTTCAACATTTCTTTTCCGTTTACATCGATGAGGAATCCGTTGATTTCCACCTTTTTCAACGTCCGCGTATTTCCCGATTCGGCAAAAAACTTCAACCGCCCGGCATAACATTCCTTATTCATAAACTACGGTTTTCAACACATTCAACAAACCCGAAGTCAATTTCGACAATTCTTCGGGAGCAATTACGAAGGGAGGCATCAAATACACCAAGCGTCCGAAAGGACGTACCCATATGCCTTGCTCTACGAACTTCCGCTGCAAGTCTCCCATATTTACGGGATTTCTCATTTCCACGACACCGATCGCTCCCAATATGCGGACATCGGCTACGGTATCCAAATCGGCAGCCGGAGCGAGTTCCGCCTTCAGCTGCCGCTCGATCCTTCCTATCATAAGCGGAATATCGTACGTACCCAACAAATCCGCCGAAGCTATAGCCACCGAACAGGCCAAGGGATTGCCCATAAATGTGGGACCGTGCATAAAGACATAAGGAGAAGAAGAGGAAATCGTATCTCCTACGGCATCCTTCGCCAATACGGCGGCAAAACTCATATAACCTCCGGTTATCGCTTTACCCACGCACATGATATCGGGAACGATGCCGGCATGATCGCATCCCCACAACTTTCCGGTACGTCCGAATCCGGTAGCAATCTCATCGCAGATCAACAATATGCCGTATTTATCGCACAACCGTCTTACGGCGGCAAGATAATCGGCCGAATAAAACCACATTCCTCCGGCTCCCTGCACGACGGGTTCCAAAATAACGGCAGCCAAGTCGTCCGCATGGGCGGACAAAGAATTTTCCAAACGGCGTATATCCTCTTCGGCACAGGGATGTCCGTAACGGGAAACCGGCCGCTCCACAAAATACTGTACCGGAAGTATTCCGCTGAATATGGAATGCATCCCCGTTTCCGGATCGCATACGGACATGGCATTCCACGTATCCCCGTGATAACCTTTGGTTATGGTCAGGAAATGCTTTTTTTCAGGTCTGCCGGCAGCATACCAATATTGCACGGCCATCTTCATCGCCACCTCTACGGCCACGGACCCCGAATCGCAATAGAAAATCTTCGTAAGTCCGGAAGGGGCAAGCGTCAACAAACGTTTTCCCAACTCTATGGCCGGAGTATGCGTAAACCCGCCGAACATCACGTGAGAAACGGATTCCGACTGCCGCCTGAGAGCGGCATTCAACACCGGATGATTATAACCGTGTATGGCGCACCACCACGAAGACATCCCATCCACAAGCCGTCTTCCGTCCTCCAGCTCTATATAAACTCCCTCCGCCCTTTTTACCGCATAAACGGGCAAAGGCTCCCGCATGGAAGTATAGGGATGCCACAAATGCGCTTTATCAAATTCCAAGTCCATCATATATTCTCAATTAATTCAAAGCTATCTCAAACGAAAACCCAATCTCCTTATCATATCCATATCGTCCCGTATTTTGGGTCCCGAAGTCGTAAGCATATCTCCGATAATCGCCGCATTTATTCCGGCAGCTATCGCCCGTTCCTCCATATGCTCTATAAGGATCCGCCCTCCGGCGAACCTCAAAAAGGCGGAAGGAAGGATAAAACGGAAAAGGGCCACGGTACGAAGGATATCGTCGTCCTCCAATCCGCTCCTCCCCGCCAAAGGCGTACCGGGAATCGGATTCAATACATTGAGGGGAACGGAACGGATACCGAGGACACGGAGTTCCAATGCCATTTCGATACGGTCCTCCATAGTCTCCCCCATCCCGATTATGCCTCCCGAACAAACCTCCAAACCGACCTCCGCAGCCGCTTTAAGAACGGCTATTTTCTCATCGTAAGTATGGGTGGTACAAAGTTCCGGAAAAAAACGGCGGGAGGTCTCCATATTGCAGTGATAACGCTCTATGCCCGCAGCTTTGAGCTTCCGCAACTGTTCCCGATTCAGAAGCCCCATGGACGCACATAGCCGGATAGGATATTTCTCCCGTATTTTCCGGGCATAGCTGCAAATCCTGTCGATATGCCTTTCGGGCAAAGAACGCCCGCTGGTGACAAAAGAAAATTTATCGATTCCGAAATCGGCATTCCGGGCAGCCTGCCGCATGCACTCCTCTTCGTCCACCATATCGTACTCCTTTACGGAGGTTTTGAAAAATACCGACTGCGCACACCATTTGCAATTCTCCGAACAACGTCCGGAACGGGCATTTATAATAGAGCACGTATCGAACAAATCTCCGGCCATACGGCGACGGATATCCCCCGCAGCCGCATATAAAGCCTGGGTATCCGGGGTAGTTGCAAGCTTCCTTATCTCTTCCGGGGAAACCGCACCTCCGCTTATCACCTTATTTTTTATCTCTTCTATCATAATCAAAAAAAATCAGGACAACAGAAATCTTGCCGTCCTGAATCCGCTATATATTATTTTATTCCGGATATTCGAATCGCATCCTTTACCCTCTTCCGACAGTATAGAATTCGTCCCCCATATTCCGAAAACGATGCAAAGCGCCACAGGAAAGATTTCCGGAAATTCCCAGACCAGAATCAATCCTTTAGCAGCCGTTTTCAGCAAAGCCACGGCCAGTATATTCAAGGCCAGTACTCCTATCACGACATTTCTGCCGAGAGAGGCGAAAACCGCATAAGACTTCCTGCTCCATTTACGGAAACAGAGAGGAGAGGCATATGTCAGATAACGAAACTTCATATCGGGCGCAAATTACTAATTTTTTTATATGTTTACCGGTAAATCACCTGTTTAAATCCATATATCCGTCTCCGGCCGGTCTCATCCTTGAGAACAAGCCGTCCGTAATCGTCCACATCTTCTATTACCGCCCTAAAACTCCCCTTCGCATCTTCCCAATCCGCCCATACGTCTTTTCGATATAAAAGCGACATATAATCTTTCTTCAACCCGTAAAAATCGTTTATTCCATCCATGCGCTTCCCCAGAGCCTCCAATAAAAGCGGAAGACATTCCCGGAGGTCGTATTCCCTGCCGGTCAAATTCGTTAGAGAAACCGGATTGGGAGCATCGGAAAGGAACTCCTTTTGATTCATATTAAGACCTATCCCGCAAAGAGAATAGGCTATATAACTGCCTCTAACCGCATGTTCTATGAGGATTCCGCCTATCTTACGTTCCCCCGCATATATATCGTTGGGCCATTTTACGCATATGCCTTCCGCATATCTCCCCAAAAAATCCGTACAAGCCAAAGAAACGGCCATGGATATTGCAAACTGTTCCGAAGCCGGAAAAAAACCGGGATACAATATCACCGTAAAAGAAAAATTGGAATCGGGAGAAGACTCCCACGAATTTCCGGCCTGCCCCCGCCCGGACAATTGCCTGTAGGTCAACACGACGATTCGTCCCGCTTCCCGGAAGGGAGCGACGGAAGCGGCTTCGGTATTCGTAGAAGCCAAAGCTTCGTACTCCATAATCTCGAATCCTTTCAATTCGTATTTTTTCATATTCCCATATTTTTCGGATTGTATCTTTCGATCTTTTTCAAGGGGTGGATACGACATTATTTTCTATCCTTTAATCTCCGGAGTATCTGCGACCTTCTCCCAAAAACGAAAATCCCCTCTCTTTTCGCAATAAAACCGGATACAAAAATACCGTATTTTTCGACACCCTCTTTTAAAAATATAATTATTTGATTGCAGGCAAGAAAATAAAAAGAGCGCAGTTTTGAACTTCGCAGCGAGAAAGTACGCAGTATGGTGGGGCAAATATTAAACCTTTCCTCCGTTCGGGATACTTTGGAACGGCAAAAAACAATCTGTCGCTTGAAATCAGCCGAAATAAAATCAGTAGAAACCGGAGAGCGGACTTTCAAACAGTACTGTCATCGGGCAATCTCTTGCAAAAAATGTTGGGTGGCTAATTGACAGACATTCCCTTAATCTCCGGATTATCTGCGACCTTCTCCCAATAAAAAACGCATATCCGAAAAGTTCGTCTCCATTTAATCCGCCGAAGAATAGGGAAGATACGAAAAAAAACATATATTTGTAGTAAAATACGACGGTATGCAAAACAAGATAAGACGGATTATGACCATCCGGAAACTTATTCAAACGGAACTCATCTCGTCTCAGGAAGAATTGCTGATACGTTTAAAAGAACTCGGAGTGGATGCCATTCAAAGCACGATTTCCCGGGATCTGAAATTTATGAAAGTGGCCAAGGTGCCGCATAGCGAAAAGGGATACGTATACGTCATCCCGGAAAAAATCGGAAATGAAAACAAGACGGAAAAAACCTCGGCCATCATAACCGACACCATTATCGACATCAATTTTTCGGGGAATATGGCCGTCATTAAAACGCTCCCCGGTTATGCCAATGCGGTAACCGTACTCATCGACAACGAACATTTCTTTGAAATATTAGGGACTATAGCAGGCGACGACACCATATTCATCGTCATGCGGGAAGGCATCAACAGAAACGAACTTATCGAGGTCCTCTCTTCCATATACCCCGCCATCCGTACTCTTTACAAATAAGGAACGAGATTTTTCGGATTTAAATAGTTTATGTGAAAAATAGTTCGTAAACTTGCCCCCGTTTTTACGAAAATCTCATTATGGATATTGTTTATACCCAAAACGAAGTTAAGGAGAAACTGGCCGTTTTAAGAAATAAAGGCTTGAGTGTAGGGCTTGTACCTACGATGGGCTGTTTACACGAAGGACATCTTTCCCTAGTAAAAGAAGCCGGCAAACAATGCGATATCACAGTGGTGAGTATATTTGTAAATCCCACCCAGTTCAACGACCCCGAAGATCTCAAACGCTATCCCCGGAACTTAGAAGCGGATATACGAAAATTAGAAACCACTTCCTGCGATTTGATATTTGCTCCCTCCGTCGAAGAAATGTATCCCGAAGAAGATAATAGAGTATTCGATTTCAAACACATAGGGGAAATTATGGAAGGAGCCCGACGGCCGGGACATTTCAACGGAGTGGCTCAAATAGTGAGCAAATTGTTTTATGTCGTCCATCCGGAAAAAGCGTTTTTCGGTCTTAAGGACTACCAACAAATAGCTATCGTAAAGGAAATGAATCGCCAACTCCGTATCGATACGGAAATAATAGCCTGTCCCATCGTCAGAGAGAAAAGCGGACTAGCCCTCAGCTCTCGCAATCTTCTGCTCGACTCGGCACATAAAGAAGCGGCACCTCACATATATGAAACTCTTAAAAGAGCCGGCAGGCAAACTGCCACCATGTCCCCCAAAGAATTGAAATCGTGGATTCAAGCCACAATCGATGCCGACCCTTATCTGGAAACCGAATATGTGGAAATCGTAAATTTCGACAGTTTGGAAACCGTGAATTCATGGAATGAGCCGGGAGAGAAAATCATTTGCATTGCAGTATATGCAGGCAAAATTCGATTGATTGATAATTTTATTATAAAATGACATCATGAATATTGAAATCGTAAAATCAAAAATACATAAGGTCTCCGTCAAAGAAGCCAATCTTCAATATGTGGGAAGCATAACCGTCGACGAAGCTCTTATGGATGCGGCCAATATCATCGAAAACGAAAAGGTGCAGGTCGTAAACATCAACAACGGAGAACGCTTGGAAACCTATGTCATCAAAGGAAAGCGGAACACGGGCATCATCTGCCTCAACGGCCCTGCTGCAAGAAAATGTGCGGTAGGAGACGTAATCATCATCATTTCTTATGCTTCCATGGAGTTCGAAGAAGCCAAAAAATTCAAACCTACCATCATCTTTCCCGATACGGAAACCAATAAAATCCTGTAAAAAACGTTTTATCTTTTCCGGATATATCCAGAAAGTAGTACGGAATAGAGATATCCCTATTCTCCATCCCATCGAGGACTTTCAAATAGCCGATCGTCTTCGGTTATTTATTTTTTGCAATCAAAACTCTCCAAAATCAAGTTATACAGATACCGTATCGCCTTTCAACGTGGCTGCAGATCAAAAAATTCATCCATCAAAAAACTCCCGACCGCAGCCGGGAGTTTTATCTTTACGAACCGTTTCGGTACTATAAATACTCATACAAAGGATCGCATGTACATACTAAGTTACGATCTCCGTAACCGTCGTCCACGCGTCCCACCTGAGGCCAGAACTTATTTTCACCCACCCATTCAAGGGGATAAGCCGCCTTGGAACGAGGGTAGGAATGTGTCCATTCGTCGGCCGTAAGCACCTTATGGGTATGAGGTGCATTCTTCAACACATTATCCGTCTTATCCGCTTTCCCTTCGGCCACTTCCAACATTTCCCGTCTTATGGTCGTCAAAGCTTCTATAAAACGGTCCAACTCTTCCTTAGGCTCCGATTCCGTAGGCTCCACCATCAAAGTGCCGTGAACCGGGAAAGAAAGGGTGGGCGCATGGAATCCGAAATCCATCAGTCGTTTGGCAATATCGGATTCCGTTATCCCGTACTCCCGGTTGAACATATTGCAATCCCATATCATCTCGTGTCCGACTCTTCCGTTCCGGCCTTTATACAATATTTTGAATCCCAACTTCTCGAACGAAGAAGCCAAATAATTGGCATTCAATATGGCCATCTTCGTAACCATGGTAAGGTCTTCGTCTCCCAACATCAACAAATAGCCGTAAGTGACCGGAAGAGCGCTTGCCGAACCGTAAGGAGCGGCGGCAACCGCATGTATGCCTTCTTCTCCTCCCGTAGGAACGACCGAATGCGAAGGCAGGAATTTAACAAGGTGGGGAGCCACGCAAATAGGACCTACTCCGGGGCCTCCTCCTCCGTGAGGAATTGCAAAAGTCTTATGAAGATTGAGGTGACAGGCATCGGCTCCTATTTCTCCCGGAGAAGTCAACCCGCACTGACCGTTCATATTGGCGCCGTCCATAAACACCTGTCCTCCGTTATCGTGAACTATCTTTACCAATTCTTTTATGGAAGCCTCGAATATCCCATGCGTAGAAGGATAGGTTATCATCGTACCTATAAGGTTGTCCTTATGTTCCTCCGCTTTCTTCCTGAAATCTTCGACGTCGATATTTCCGTCTTTATCCGTAGCCGTAACCACAATCTTGAATCCCGCCATACTGCTGGAAGCCGGATTTGTTCCATGGGCGGAAGCCGGTATCAATATCACATTCCTATGCCCCTCGCCTCTGGATATATGATAATTCCGTATAACCATAAGAGCCGCATATTCTCCGGCAGCTCCGGAATTGGGTTGGAGACTGCAACCGGCAAAACCGGTCACCTTGCATAGCATATCCTCCATCTCCCGTATCATAATCCGATAGCCTTCCGCCTGGTCCTCGGGTACAAAGGGGTGTATTCCTCCGAATTCCGGCCAGGAATAAGGCATTACTTCTACGGCCGCATTGAGTTTCATCGTACACGAGCCGAGAGAAATCATCGAAGTGGCCAAAGAAATATCCCTTCTCTCAAGGTTTTTCATATAGCGCATCATTGCCGTTTCGGAATGATAGAGTTTAAACAGAGGCTGCGCCATAAACTCATCCTGTCTCAACATGGCGGGCTCCATAATCGTACGATCGTCGATAAACTCGATATGCTCGGCTTTTCGCCCCGCCGCTTCGGCAAATACTCCTGCAATTGCATTGATTTCCGCCTCCGTAATCTTTTCGTCCGTAGAGATTCCCACCTCCCGCATATCCGAGGGATTATAATAAAAATTCATTTCCTTCACCAAAGAAATCCGGCGAATATCCTCCATTTTCACATTTTCCGGAATTTCAAAACGGAGGGTATCGAAAAACTTCGTATTCTTCAAACGGTAGCCGTAGTTCACAATTTCATCCGCAAGAATGACTGCGGCCGAATGGATATGGCGGGCTATCCTCTGCAATCCTTCGCGTCCGTGGTACACGGCATAGAACCCGGCCATAGTGGCATTGAGAGCCGTAGCCGTACATATATTGGAGGAAGCTTTTTCGCGTTTGATATGCTGTTCTCTCGTCTGCAAGGCCAAACGGAGGGCTTTATTCCCTTGAGCATCCACCGTAACTCCTATAATTCTTCCGGGAATATTTCTCTTGTATTCTTCTTTGGTAGCCATATAAGCGGCAGCAGCCCCGCCGTATCCCATAGGCATACCGAAACGCTGAGTCGTTCCCACTACGACATCGGCTCCCCATTCCGCAGGCGGCGTAAGAAGCACCAATCCCATTACATCGGCAGATACGGACAACAAAGCATCCCCGGCATGTACCCTGTCAGCAAAAGCCTTATAATCCCGAATCTCCCCGTCGGCAGCCGGATATTGAACGAATGCCCCGAAAACATCGGGTGTAAATTCGAAAGTTTTATAATCTCCGTAAACCAATTCTATCCCATAAGGAGCGGAACGGGTAATCAATACGTCTTTCGTTTGGGGGAAGACATTATTGTCTACAAAAAATTTATCGGCTCCGAGCTTCTTTTTATCGCGGGAACGCAGATTGTAGAGCATCGTCATCGATTCCGCCGCAGCCGTAGCTTCGTCCAACAATGAGCAATTGGTAATCTCCATTCCCGTAAGCTCCAATATCATCGTCTGGAAATTGAGCAAAGCTTCCAATCTCCCCTGCGACACCTCCGCCTGATAGGGCGTATAAGAGGTGTACCACGCCGGATTCTCCAATATATTGCGGATAATCACTGCCGGAGAAACCGTATCATAATATCCCTGCCCTATAAAAGAGCGATACAATTTATTCTTAGCGGCCAAGCCTTTCATTCTATTATAAAACTCGTCTTCCGTAACAGGACGGGGTAAGCCCATAGGCCGCTTCAGGCGTATGTTTTCCGGGACGGTTTGTTCGATAAGTTCATCCAGGGATTCCACTCCCACCACCTCAAGCATTTTCTCGATATCTTCGGGACGGGGCCCGATATGTCTCCATAAAAATCTATCTTTTGCCATCGCTTATTTTTTATATTTAATAAAAATATTAGATGGGGTAAAGTTAAGGATAATTCTCCTACCCTGCAATATAGACTATCGAATTAAAAAACAAGAGGAAAAATCGAAAGAGGAAAGGGTGGAAGATCGGGTTCGAACCGACGACCTCCGGAGCCACAACCCGGCGCTCTAACCAACTGAGCTACATCCACCGTCTAATTCAGCGGCAAATATAGACATATTTTCGGATTCCGCCAAATAATTATATCTAAATTCCCATAAAAATCGGAGTAGAATCCTCCATTGCTACTGCGCTCTTCAGACTCCCGGATTTTTCAAAATGCTTTATCGTATCCGCAAAATCAGGGAAGCTTGAGACGGCCGGACTCTATTTCCGCAGCTACCGCTTCCAATTCCTCGTACCAAGCCGTTCCGTATTTGCGGATCAAAGCATCTTTTACGAAACGATAAACCGGAATACCTTCCCTACCTCCTTTTTCAACGGCTGCCCGGCAAATATGCCATTCGTTATAGTTAAGAGCTTCGAAATCCGGATATTTTTTTATCCGGACCGGGTACAAATGACAGGAAATGGGTTTTCGCAATTCGAAATCCCCGCGACTCCAGGCCTTTTCAATAGCACACCACCAAAGACCGTTTTCCCGGATAATATAAGCGCAAGGGCCGCAATTTATAAGCGGAGTCACCAAATCCCCGTCCTCATCGATAAGACCGGCTCCCTGCCGCTCCACGGCCTCCGAACCTTCGGGAAGCATATATTTCCGCAATTTGTGAAGATTCCGTTTTAAATATTTATATTCGGCTTTTTCCAAAGGCGCTCCGGAATCCCCCTCCACACAGCACATTCCTCTGCAAACGGCCAAATCGCAACAAAATGCTTTCTCGAAAATATCGAAACTTACAATCGCATTACCTATTTCTATCATATCGTTGCGAATAGCCCCTCATATAATCAAACTCCGTCCCGTCATTTCCTCCGGCTTTTCCAATCCCATGATATCCAATACCGTGGGAGCTACATCCGCCAATATGCCGGGTTTCAAACCGCATTTCCGGGAAGTAACCCATATGCAGGGAACGGGATTGAGCGAATGCGCCGTATTGGGGGAACCGTCGGGATTCAACGCATAATCCGCATTCCCGTGATCCGCAATAATAAGCACTTCGTAGCCGTTTTCCACCGCAGCCGTAACCGTACGTTCCACACAACGGTCCACCACTTCCACCGCTTTCTCTATAGCTGCGTATACCCCCGTATGTCCCACCATATCCCCATTGGCATAATTCAAACAGATAAAATCCGCCGATTTCCGGGATATTTGCTCCACGATCTTATCGGTAACCTCGGGAGCGGACATTTCGGGTTGCAAATCGTAAGTGGCCACCTTAGGAGAAGGCACCAATATCCGGGATTCCCCTTGAAAAGGCTCCTCCCGCCCTCCACTGAAGAAAAAAGTCACATGAGCGTATTTTTCCGTTTCCGCAATCCTTATCTGCTTCAATCCGTTATTCGCTACGACTTCTCCCAAGGTATTCCTTATATTTTCCTTTTCGAAAATGGGATGCACACCCTTGAAGTCCGCACTGTAATTCGTCATCGTACACCAATACAAGGGCATAGGTTCGAGTCCGAATTCCGGAAAATCCTTTTGGGTAAAGGCTATGGTCAACTCCCGCAAACGGTCTGTCCTGTAATTAAAACAAATCACTACATCCCCTTCCTCTATCGAACCGACAGGATTGCCGGAATCGTCCGTAAGTGTCAAAGGTTTGATGAATTCATCGGTAATCCCGTCCTTATAAGAAGCCTCTATTCCGGAAATCAAATCCGAAACCGCTTTCCCCTTCCCGTAACGAAAAAGGTTGTAAGCGATTTTTATCCTGTCCCAATTCTTATCCCTGTCCATCCCGTAATACCGTCCTACAATAGAAACGAATTTAGCCCCCGTAGGAGCCACAGCCTCCATATCCCGCTTCAAAAATTCCAATCCGCTCACAGGATCGGAATCCCTCCCGTCCGTAAGCCCGTGAATATACATCTTCTCAACCCCCATATCGCATCCCATCTCACATAAGGCATGAAGATGAGAACTCAGGGCATGCACTCCCCCTTCTCCTATCAAACCTATGAAGTGCACCTTCCTGCCATGCTCCGAAGCATAAGAAAAAGCCGACTTCAATACTTCGTTATTCCATAATTCCCGACTTTTTATCGCCCGGTTTATCCTTACCAAATCCTGATAAACTATACGTCCGGCACCTATATTCAAATGCCCGACCTCCGAGTTCCCCATCTGCCCTTTCGGAAGTCCCACTTCTTCCCCGCAAGCCAGGAGACAGGTATGGGGATAATTTCGGTTTAAACCGTCTATAAAAGGAGTCGGGGTCGAATATATCACATTGCTCTTATCCCGAGAGCCGATTCCCCAACCGTCGAGTATTATCAAAAGAAGTTTATTCATTTCTGTATATCTTAGAATATGCTTATCCGTTTATCTCATACAAAGGTACAATTTTTTTATCCTAATCACATTTCATCTTTTTATAATTATTCTAAATTATAAATTATTTGTAAATATATACTACTATGTATTGCATGGTACTGTCTCATGCATTATCTTTGTATCGATATTAAAAATACGACAATGAATTTAGACAACACAAAAGCCCAAATGCGGAAAGGGATTCTGGAATACTGCATTCTTTTGATTATATCCCAAAAGGATGCGTACACCCCGGACATAATCGCCAAACTTCAGGAATCCCGGATTATCGTGGTGGAAGGAACCATATATCCCCTTCTTACCCGTCTGAAAAATTCCGGTTTTTTAGAATATCGCTGGGAAGAATCTTCCCAAGGTCCTCCGCGGAAATACTATCGCCTCACCGACAAAGGATTTTCCTTTCTGAACGAATTGGATTCGGCCTGGGAGGAACTCATATTTGCAGTAAATAATGTAAAAGAAAATTATCAAACGCAACTTTATACAAACGAAGATGAATAAAACGACTCACATCAATCTCGGCGGAAAAGCCATCACCATCGATCAATCCGCCTACACGAAACTCAATGCCTATATTTCCACTTTGGAAGAGCATTATCTCAAAGAATGCGACGGCAGGGAAATCATGAACGACATAGAAAACCGGATAGCGGAAATTTTTATAGAATACCTCGAAAGAAGGCATGAAGAAGTAGTCACCCTATCCGACGTAGAAGCTGCCATATCCGTAATGGGACAACCCAACGACATCATCGACGACGAAGATCCCGAAACTTCGCAAAACAATCGCAAAAGAAATGAAAATTCCAGGAATACCCGAAAATTGTACAGAGATCCGTGTTCCAGAGTCCTCGGGGGCGTAGCCTCGGGATTAGGACATTACTTAGGCATCAGTCCGATTATCATAAGGCTCGTTTTCATCCTGTTGATGTTTGCATACGGTTCCACCGTCATCATATATATCATCCTGTGGATTGTCATTCCGAAAGCCGTAACGACCCAACAAAGAATGGAGATGCGGGGAGAACCCATCAATATCAGCAACATCGAAAACAATATAAAAAAAACTCAACAACATAAAGCGGCAAACGGGAGAAGTTGCCGATAAAACGGAAAAAGCCGCCCGGGACTTCGCAAAAAAAGCGGAGGAAACTTCCAAAAACTTCGTTCGCAAAACGGGGTATTACATATCCGAAAACGGAAATTCCTGCATCAAAAGCGCAGGCAGTATCGTCCTTACCGTAATTTCGTGGATTTTCCTCATCGCAGGAATCATTGCATTGGGCGGTATCGTATGGGCCTCCTTCATGTTCCTGCCGGAATATTTGCATACGTCCCAATGCAGGGAATACGGTCTGACTACGGTAATATTGGGATTGATTACGGGAATTTTCCCGATTATCATGATGATATATTTCCCTCTGCATCACCTTTTCGGACTCAACGGAGGTTGGAAAATATTTTTTATCAGTTTCGTACTCTGGATATTTTTAATATTCTCCTCCTTATTATCGGCAGCCACCTATAAAATCCGCAGGGAGCGGAATGTTCGCCCGGAAAAAACAGATTTTCCGGATAATGAGCATTCTGTAATTCCTGATTTTTACGACCTTGCAGAAGCCTTAAAGGCACCACAACGAAGCTATGGCGGTATTCAAAAACAACCTCACATTTCTAAAATACCCAATAGAAACACAAGGTTTCAACATGCAGTTCCGAGTTATACAAATGTAAAATCCGAATATCCCAATTTATGGATTGTTCCTTTTTTCAATCAATCACATAACGTCCCTCTTGCCGGCAAATTTTTGCATTTCTTTTGAATGACAGCCCCACAAGTATTTTGCATGAAGGTGTATCAAAAATTGCACCTTCATGCCCGCCGGATTTATTCTCCGCCTTTTGAAATGTCCCCGGGATTTATCTCGAATATCCATTCATAATAGGATTTTTCTTCCTTCTCCCACACTCTTTTTTTCCAGGACGATTCTTTATAAAACTGCTTGCCCGGGAGGT
>JBGZEX010000085.1:0-3661 GCA_041846495.1 Marinifilaceae bacterium | reverse complement strand
TGTTTCCGAAAAACTTAAAATCCCTGATTTTTTCGTCGGGAACCATCACTACATTGTTGCTCCCGTCATTCGTTTGCAAAAGGATGTTGTAGTTACGATCCGCATAATGCGTAAAATTTCTTCCGTCAGGGTCGATAAAGTTTACCGGATTATTCGCACAATATGCATAGGGCGTAATACTTACATTCACCTGCGTTAATGGGTCTACCGAAAAACGGCATCCGGCAGTTTTTGCTTCAAGACAGCCATGTCCTAAAAACAGAATACTAAAAAATATAATCAGACACTGTTTCATCGAAATCAAAGATACAAAACTTACTACTTGCAATCAAACCAAACATATAAATTCGGATAAACCAACGCACAACAACACGTTTTCATTCTACTTGATACCTCTATTAAGTAAACTAAAAAGAATTATATAAAAAGTCCGCCCTCCCCGAGGCTTCGTATTATTCTGATAATTCTTTTTCTAATTCTATTTTGCGTTTAAAATACATTCGTACTGCTTCTTCATCGCAATCAACAAGCTTTTCATAGTGAGTATCATCAAAAACCAATTCATAATAGCCCCAAATTGCTTCCAGAAAAGGATAATTCTCGTCTGTGTTTTTTAATGACTTAAAAAACCAATTTACTGGTAATCTATTATCTATTACTTCAAAAAGAGGATATGGATAAGATGAGACATATCCTCCATCATCTATTAAATAATCTAAAGTGCCTTCCCCAAATATCATACCCATCACAATATATTCTTTACCAATTATTAGCCCAAATAAAGTATACTCTGTAGCACCAAATTTCCCTAATTCTTCTTTACTTAATGGCTTATCTTCATAAGCTCTTAATGCCTTTCCTGTATTATAAATACAACGTATCTTCATAATCTATTTGAATTTAAAATCATCTACAGCTTTCAATACACCGTTTTCCCATTTTCCTACATAATGAATATTTATCTTAGCTCCATTATTCAGAGTTCTGATATATTGCATTTTTCGCCAACCTGCCCAACGAGAGTCTGTTATAGGTTCCATTTTTCTTATTATATTACCTGCTGATGGATTACTCATTATTTCTTTCATCACTAATTGTTCATCTAAGGAATTTGCTATTGTTCTGCCAGTAGTTCCTCGCCCAAGAGGCTTTAGCAAGTTCGTACTCGTCTTGGCGGCTCGGAGGGCAGAGAGACTCGACAAGGAGGGAGATGTAGCCACCCCGACCCCCTGCCGATGTATTTCTGTGAAAAATGGTGTTTTTTAACTGAATGGATAGTACATTTAAGTAAGTTTAACTGAATCGTCATGAAGGAAGCATTATTGGAAAAACATAACTTACAACAGCAAGTAGCCATATCAATAATATCAAAATCAGAAACAATCTAAATCTAATTCTCTCTTTATATAGAAGTATTGACATGTAGATTCCAATAGTTCCAAGTAGAGCATTTATAAACAACATCCAATTTGGATACATAAAAAGGAATAATATGCTTGTAAAATTATAGCAATAAAGCAAATAGAAAGACTTGAACAATAATAATGTGCTTACACCTATTGCTACAAATCCAAAGACTTTATTTATTTTACGATTCTTCATATACCTACCAATTAGAAGTTGCTTTTTTATATGCCTCCTCATTGTCGAACGTTTGAAAAGAGATGTTATTGTTTTTATCTCTGGAAACAGTCATATAGTAAGTTGCTGTTTCTGTTCTTGTTTTATCTGGGATTTTTATACCCAAAAAACCTTTCTTATAACTTTCAACAATTGTTGTAGTTCTTGTATAACTAAAACCATAGCTTGTCTTATCGGAATTACTACCAAGAGTAGTGAAGTTTGAAATTTTTTCGTTACTTGGAAATTGATGAAAATTCCCTTTTATATTACCATATTCATTTCTTAATGGCGATAAAGAGTAGGATTCTCTTAAATAATTGCCAAAACTCACAGCCCGCGGTTCTACTAAACTTTTACTGTACTCTGCATTTTCAGAATTAAATACATAATTACTATGGTCAAAAGCGTGAAATGTTTCGTGTCCCATTGCAATCATAGAGTTTAAAGCCCCGCCATCAAAAGGTATTTCTTTATACCAAGGATTTCTAACATAGTTAATATCCCGACTTGTAGGATTATATGAACTACTTGCAGTCCAAAATGTAGAATTTAAAGTATAAACGTCTTTTTGCCTTATCAAATGGCTCATAACTTGACTGCCTAAACTTGTAGCAACTATCTTCGCTATATTCTCAATTCCTCCTGTATAGTTATTGGCTAAACGAACAATTTGTCCGTCCGGGTCGATAAAGTTTACCGGATTATTCGCACAATAGGCGTAGGGGCTTACGGAGTAGTAGCTTTCCGCCATCGGGTCGACAGTTAACCAGCGTCCGGAGGATGTCTCGTACATCCGTGCTCCGTAGTCCAAATACCCCAAATTGCCGGTAGTTTGTTCCTCCTTTCCGTTGTATTTGTACCGGTTGCCCGCCTGCCGGGGATAATCCTCTCGTACGACGGCTTTCCCCGACACATAATAGTCATTGCGTTCGACTACCTTGCCGCCGGCATTAAAAATAACGCGCACGCTCCCCAAATGGTCGCAAAGGAAATAGTCGATTTCCTGCGAACCGTCGGAAGCAACGCGAATAAGGCCTCCGGGGAATATTACCGCTTCCGCGCGTAAACCTTTCGCATCTTTTGCATATATGAGATTTCCCATATAATGCCTTCCGTATCCGGCGGCATCCGATACCCCGAGTTTGGTACCCTCGGCTGACCATGAGTATACGGCTTTAAGCGTATTCCCGGATTTTATTTTTTCCGGGAGATTCAAGTGATTATACTCCAGGATTAGATTCTTCATCCCGTCTTTCGTACAATTCCCGTTGGCATCGTATTCGTACTTATACGTCCTGTCCCCGTCGCGGAAAGAAACCATGCGATTGCCCTCATATGCAAAGGAGGAATAATTCGCCCGGCCGGAGCCGGAACGCTTCAGTGCAAGCGGATTTCCATTAAGATCGTAGGAAATGTCCTCCGTATACCTGTTTTCCGGCTTACCGTTGAGGTATTGTTTGTTCCCCCGGAATCGATTCAGCGCATCGTAGGAAAAACCGTAGGTATATTCGTTGACACTCTTGCCCGTTGCCTTATGCTTCCACATCCACTCGGAGATTTGTCCCGTATAACTCGCCTTGCTCCCCAACCGGGGATTTTCATAACGCAGCTCCATTTCGAAGAAACGGCTTTCCTTATGCCTAATCCTTCCACGGATATCATATTCGATATGTTCCGTAACGGCATTATTTCCCGTACCCTTCCCAATCGATATTAATTTTCCGAGAGGGTCGTATGCATAGGTCGTGACGGCAGGTATTCCGTTATTAAAACGTACGGTATCGCTCAACAGCCTCCCCCTTCCGTCGTACACATGACTGAGTTTCATCCAATCCTCCTTCGAAGAAGCGGAGGTCTTATGCGATTCGTATTCCGCCACGACATTATCCGTAAAGTCGTATTTAAAACATTTCCGGCTTATGCCGCCCAAGTGATTCAACTCTACGGTTTGAATGATTCGGCCTCTACGGTCGTAGTAGTAGGCTCTTTCCACAAAGGCGTCCTTGCCCTGTACGGAGATTTTATCGTAGGTTTTCAT
>JBGZEX010000084.1:0-24232 GCA_041846495.1 Marinifilaceae bacterium | reverse complement strand
TTGTGTTTCGGGATGGAAACGGCGCTTGCCGACTTCGAGGGCGGGGGATTGCTTTTTCCCTCGGCTTTCACTTCCGGCGAGGCGGGGATTCCCATAAACGGTTTGATATGGATGGGGAGCTTCGAAGCTATGCGAAGGCGTGTGGAGGAGAAACGGGAGGAGGGTTTCCGCTGTATAAAACTTAAAATCGGGGCTATCGATTTCGAATCGGAACTTGCTTTGGTACGGATGGTCCGCGAGAAATTCGGGAAGGATGCCGTTATCCGTCTCGATGCGAACGGGGCTTTCGAAGAAGAGGAGGCTATGTATAAATTGGAACGTTTATCCGCCTTCGGCATCCATTCGGTGGAGCAGCCCGTCAGGGCCGGGAATTACGGGGCTATGCGCAGGATTGCTGCGAATGCCCCTGTTGCCGTGGCCTTGGATGAGGAATTGATAGGCTTATACGATGAAACTTCCAAACGGGAGATGTTAGCTTATATCCGTCCGGCCTGTATCGTACTCAAGCCTTCACTTATCGGAGGTTTTTACGGTACGGAGCAATGGATAAGGATTGCCGAATCCATGGGGATAGCGTGGTGGATCACTTCCGCTTTGGAGTCGAATATAGGCCTGAATGCCATTGCCCAGTGGACCTATATTCACGGGAATCCCCTGCCTCAGGGATTGGGTACGGGCGCTTTGTTTACGAATAATACGGATGCGCCTCTTTATACGGAAGGCGGTTATTTGAGATATGCCCGAGGGAAGAGACCTTCCCGTTGCGATATCGAGGCCTTGTTCCGGGAAAGATACGGGAACGGGGGATTGTAAACGGATATGAAAAGGGGGACTGATGAAAATTCTGTATGAGGACAGGTATTTCGGTTTGCGGGAGATAGCCGCCGGCGCCTTGGGAGATGATGTTCCGTGGAAATCCGCATTGCGTGCATTCGTGTCGGAATGGTGCGATTCCCGGGATTTTATAGAGGTGCGTACTTCCGGCTCTACGGGTATGCCCAAGCTTATCCGTCTGCCTAAAAAAGCGATGGCGGCTTCGGCACGGCTGACCAATGCTTTTTTCGACATATCCCGGGATTCCGTACTGATGCTCTCTCTTCCGCTTTCTTATATAGCCGGTAAAATGATGGTGGTGAGGGCATTCGAAGCAGGGGCTGTTCTATTGCCGGAACCTCCCTCTTCTTTGCCTCTTTCCTCCCTGCATACGAAGGTCAAACTCGGAGCGCTCGTACCCCTGCAAGTGGAGGACATCCTGTCTTCGGGGGAAAGCCACCGGTTCGAAAAGGTGGAAAATCTTTTGATAGGAGGAGGCCCCCTGGCACGGACTACGAGAGAGCGGTTGGCGGATATTCCCACCCGTTTTTTCGCTACTTACGGAATGACGGAAACGGCATCCCATACGGCTCTTATGCGATTGAACGGAGAGGGAGCTTCCGCTTGTTTCGAGGCTTTGGAAGGAGTACGTTTCCGCCGGGACGAATCCGGATGTCTTTGCATACATGCTCCCCATATTCGGGAATCGGAGTTTTGCACCCGGGATATGGTGGAGCTCGTAGATGAGAGGCATTTCGTGTGGAAAGGGCGTTTGGATTACGTAATCAATAGCGGGGGGATCAAATTTTCCCCCGAGGAATTGGAAGACCTCGTTTTCCGGGAGATGGAAGTCCCTTTTTATATCAGTTCTCTGCCCGATAAACGTCTCGGGGAACGTATCGTTATGGTGGTGGAGGATATGGAGTGGCCGCCGGAAAAGCGCAGGAAGATGGATGCGCTTTTCAGGAGACTGTTGCCCCGTCATGCCATCCCCCGGGAGATTATCTATACGGAACGCATTCCGAGGACGAAATCCGGAAAACTTATCCGTTCCCGTATAAGTGTCAATCCCGAATGAGGGAGAGGGAATCTTTGAGACGACAAGCCTTGGCATGTCCGAGTTTGGAGGCGATATTCAGATCCTCAAGAGCTTTTTCGGTTTTATCCTGAGCTATATAGGCCGTCGCCCGGTTGTAATAGCAAATAGCTGCTGAGGGGTCTATTGCTATGCATTTCCCATATTCCAGAATGGCTTCCGCATAACGTTTTTTCTTCTGGAGAATGACAGCCCGGTTATAGTGAAGGGCACTGGTGGAGAGCCCTAAAGCTGCAGCTTTGTCGTAATCTTCGAGGGCTCCGTCGTTATCTCCTATGCGAAATCTGAGAATGCCCCTGTAGTGATAGGCCAAGGCGTATTCGGGATCCGTATTGATGGAGCGGGAATAATCTCTAAGCGCCTCCGGGATTTTATTCATATTTTCGTATGTAAGTCCTCTGTTTATATAGGCTTTGGAGAAATCCGGCCAGGAAGCGATGACATAGCTGAAGTCCCGTACGGCTTTGGAGAATTCGTTGTTATTCGAATAGATGACAGCCCGGTTGTAGTAGGGAGCTATGTAATCGGGAGCCGATTCGATGGCCCGGTTGAATTCCCTGAGGGCGGCCTTATGATTTTTTTTATTTATAAAATCCATACCGCGGCGGTTGAATTCCGCGGCTTTATGACGGGAACAGGAAGCGGTTCCCGCCAAGATGACGGATAATAATAAAATAAATCTCATATCGGTTTCAAATATAAAATATTATTTCCGGAAATGCGAAGGCGGGTATAGAAAATACGTTAAATTTTATTTTACTCCTTCGATATCCGCTTCGAATCGATTCAATAGCCGTTTTATTGGCGGTGTGGATATATTTTGCGGATAAGGTCGGAACGGCCGAGTCGTTTGAGCAGCGATATTACGGATTTGCGGTTTTCTTTTTTATACCAGAAAAAGAAGGTGTTCTGAAGTTTCTTTTCTTCCGGGGTTTTTGCGGAGAATACGGGTTTAAGGGAGTAGGGATGGACTCCGGAATAATAGATGACCGTAGCTACGGTCATCGGTGTAGGCGTGAAATCCTGCACCTGTTCGAGACGGAAATCCAGGGCTTTGGTTTCGGCTGCGAGTTCCGCCATATCTTCCGGTCGGCATCCCGGGTGGGAGGAAATGAAATAGGGGATGATTTGCTGTTTGAGTCCGTACTTACGGTTTACATTATCGAATATGTTTTTAAGCCGGAAGAATAATTCGAATGGAGGCTTACGCATGATTTTGAGCACCGTATCGGAAGTGTGTTCCGGAGCGACTTTGAACCGTCCGGATACATGGTGCCGGATGACGGTTTCGAGATAATGTCTGTTGACTGCATTGATGTCGGAATTTCCCGTGTCGTGGAGGGCAATATCGTATCTGATACCCGAACCGATGAAACAATGTTTTATTCCCTCTATTTTTCTCACCTGTTCGTATAATTCTAAAAGAGGCGTATGGTTCGTATCGAGATTGCGGCATACGGAAGGATAAATACAGGAGGGGCGTTTGCAGCGACGGCATATGTTTATATCTTTTCCTCCGAGCATATACATATTGGCGGAAGGACCTCCGAGATCGGTTACGGTGCCCCGGAAATCGGGCATGGAAACGATGCGTTTCACTTCTCTTATTATGGATTCCGGAGAGCGGGAAATGATGAATTTTCCCTGATGGGCGGATATCGTGCAGAATGCGCATCCTCCGAAACATCCCCGGTGAATGTTTACGGAATGGCGTATCATGTCGTAGGCCGGAATGAGTTTGTCTTTGTAGCGAGGATGAGGCAATCGGGTGAAGGGCAATTCATATACGGCATCCAATTCCCGAGTCGTCATAGGTGGGAACTGGGGATTGATAATAATTTGGTTTTCACCTGTTTCTTGTAATATGAGGGCGGCATCGCAGCTGTTGGACTCTTCTTCTATACGGCGGAAGTTTTCAGCGTGAAGATTTTTGTTTTCAAGGCATTTTTCGTAGGAATGGAGATGGACGACCCTCCATTTTTTATTTGTTGCGAAATTCGTATTCCGGGGGCGAAGGATGGCCGTTTGAGGAATATTTGTCAACGAACGGAAGGGGACGCCTGTTTTCAGGAGGCGGCATAATTCGGCGAAGGGTTTTTCTCCCATCCCGTATACGAGCATATCGGCACCGCTTTCGACCAAAATGGAAGGTCGGAGTCTGTCTTCCCAATAGTCGTAATGAGCCGTTCTTCTCAGGGAAGCTTCTATCCCTCCGATAATTACCGGGATATCGGGATAGAGTTGTTTGAGGATACGGGTGTAGACGATAGTCGGCATATCCGGACGCATTCCCGCTTTTCCTCCGGGCGTATAGGCATCGTCGGAGCGTAGACGCCGTGCTGCCGTATAATGGTTTACCATGGAATCCATGCTGCCGGCGGATATGCCGAAGAAAAGCCGGGGAGGGCCTAACTTCCGGAAGTCGCGGAGGTCGTCTCTCCAGTTCGGTTGAGGAATGACGGCCGTTTTTAAACCGAAGGATTCCAACAGCCTTCCGATTACGGCCATGCCGAACGAAGGGTGGTCAACGTAGGCATCGCCTGAGAAAAGGATGACATCCAGAGAATCCCATCCTCTGGCTTTTACTTCTTTTGCTGAAGTAGGTAGCCAATTCGCAGAATCGTACCTGTCCATTTCTTCCGTAATTTCATGCAAATATATGGGATATCGGGATAAATCCCATTTTTTTTTACCTTTGCCGTACGAAAAATATTTATGATGCAAGACAGGCGGAAGATAAACTTGATTACGCTGGGGTGTTCCAAAAATTTAGTGGATACGGAATTGCTTCTGAGTCAGTTGAAAGGAGCCGGTTATGCGGTAGTTGTAGATGCGGAAAATGCGGAAGCTGATACGGTTATCGTCAATACCTGCGGTTTTATAGGGGATGCCAAAGAGGAATCCGTAGAAACCGTATTGGAGCAGGTGGCACTCAAGAATGCGGGTAAGGTGGGAAAAATCATCGTGATGGGATGTTTGTCGCAGCGTTACGGGCAGGAGCTTAAACGGGAGATACCGGAAATAGATGCTTTGTTCGGCAAGTTCGAAGGCCGGAGGATAATCGCTTATATGGGTAAGAAATACGATGAGAGATTGCGGAATGTACGCGAAATTACGACGCCGGGGCATTTTGCCTATTTGAAAATATCGGAAGGTTGCAACAGGCATTGTTCGTATTGTGCGATTCCGCTTATTACAGGGATATTTTCCTCCCGTCCTTTCGAAGACATTATTGAAGAGGCTTTGTTTTTAGCCGGTAAGGGGGTAAGGGAGTTGATGGTTATCGCCCAGGACCTTTCGAATTACGGGACGGATTTATACGGCCGGAACAGACTGGCCGAATTGGTTGAGGCGGTTTCGGATATTCCGGGTATAAGACGTATTCGTTTGCATTATGCTTATCCTGCCGGGTTTCCCATGGAATTGTTAAAAGTGATGAGAGAGCGTCCCAATGTATGCCGTTATTTGGATATTGCTCTTCAGCACAGCAGCGATCGTATGCTCCGCTTGATGAGAAGGGGGATTACGAGGGAGGAGACGAAAGCTTTGTTGAGAACCATAAGGAATGAGGTGCCCGGCATATGCATAAGGACGACGATGATGACGGGGCATCCGGGGGAGACGGAAGAGGATTTTGAGGATTTATGCCGGTTTGTAGAAGAAGAACGTTTTGAGAAATTGGGAGTTTTTCCTTATTCTCACGAGGAGGGTACTTATTGTGCCCGGCATTATAAGGACGACGTACCTGACAAGGTGAAGAAAAGGCGGGCGGACAGGCTTATGGAAATTCAAGCCGGGATATCGGGAGAGATAGCTTCGTCCATGTTGGGAAAACGCTTGGAAGTATCGGTCGATCGCCGGGAAGGAGAATATTACGTGGGGCGTACGGAATTCGATTCGTACGAAGTGGACGGAGAGGTATTTTTTACTTCCGAAGAGGAATTGGAGCCGGGATGTTTTTGCACGGTATTTATTTCCGGGGCGGATAATTACGACCTTTACGGGCGTAAAGTTTAGTCGACTGTATGCATATGAGATGATTCAATGGATTTTACGGCAGGCTGCCGCATATTCGATTACCGTAGGAGTACGGTTTGCCCCGGATACTTCCCGTTTCCGGGTTATAGTCCGGATTTCCCCGGGAGGGACAGGCTGCCGGACAGAATACATCGGCTTATTTGTTTTATAAGGAAAAAACCGTACCTTTGCCGTCTAAAATACCGTAAGATGGAGGTTAAAAATATATTTTCGGACATAGATGAATTTGAAGGGGATCGCCAGTATTCGGTAATTCACGATAGTACGCATTGCAGAATCGAGCGTATCGTATCTCCGGATTATTCCACTCCCGAGGGTTTGTACTACGAGCAGGAATTCGACCAGTTCGTTTATTTGGTGCAGGGAGAAGCCGTAATAGAATTGGATAAGGTGAGCCGTAAACTCTGCAAAGGCGATTATTTGTTTATTCCCCGAGGATGCAAGCACCGGATAGAGAAGAGTTCCGGGGAGCCTGTTTCCACCTGGTTGTGCGTATTCATAAAAGATTGACCCGGAATCAATTCTTCCTTGAAGCTTTTGTTATTCCCGGTATTCTCCGGAGGTTTTTGATTATCTGTTCCAAATGGCTGGAGTTGTCTATCATTACGATGATGTCTCCTCTTAATTCGCCGTCCTCGGATTTCATGTTTATGGCTTTGAGTTTTACATTGCCGTCCTTTGTCAACAATCCGGTAACTTCCTGAAGGATATTGCCGTCTTCTTTTCCCGTTATGACGATATTGGCCGGATACAACCGATCTCCGGCCGTAGTCCAATCCGTTTTTACGATTCGGTAGGGATATCGTTTTTCGAGTTCTTCCGCATTTTTACATAGTCTGCGATGTATTTTAATGCCTTCCCCTATGGATACGAAGCCTATGATTTCGTCTCCGAATACGGGGTTGCAGCATTTGGCGAACTTATATTCCACATTATCCACCGTTTTATCGATAAGCAGTACGTCGTCGTACTCTTTCACCGGTTCGGCGACCTTGATTTCTTTCGGAGGGCGGACGGGATTTTCTTCTTCTTTGAGAAGAAGGTTTTTGATTTCCTTGAAATCGTGTTTACCTGCGCCGATGGCATTATAGAGGTCTAATGCGAATTTATATTTATAATGAGTTTTTAGTTTCCGTATGATTTCGTCGCTGAATTCGATTTTCCAGTTTTTTAGTTTCCGGCTCAGGGTCTCTTTTCCTTCTTCCGCATAATGATTGATATATTCGTTGATATATTGACGGATTTTGTTTCGCGCCTTTGTCGTTATTGCGAAGTTCAGCCAGTCGGCATTGGGTTGTTGGTTGGGGGCGGTAATTATCCCCACTTGATCGCCGCTTTTGAGTGCGTATCTGATGGTTTCGTTTTTTCCGTTTACGATACCGCCCATACATTTGTTGCCGATATCGGTATGGATGGAGTAGGCGAAATCCAGAATCGTAGCTCCCGCCGGCAGTTTGATAAGATCGCCTTTGGGAGTGAATACGAAGATTTCCTTGTCCTTAAGGTTGATTTTCATATCGTCCAAAAGGTCGATGGCATCTTTGGAATCGCTTTCCAAAATCTCCCTTAATTCGTTCAGCCATTTTTCTATGATCGTATCGGAACTTCCGCCCTTGTATTTCCAGTGGGCGGCAAAGCCTTTTTCGGCGATGTCGTCCATGCGTTCCGAACGGATTTGCACCTCTACCCATCGGTTGTCCGGTCCCAATACGGTGGTTTGGAGGGACTCGTATCCGTTGGATTTGGGCACGGATATCCAATCTCTGAGCCGCCGGGGATTGGGCGTATATATATCGGTTACGATGGAATAGGCTTTCCAGCAGTCGGCCTTTTCGTCTTTCCCGTTGCTTTCGAGGATTAGCCTTACGGCGAAAATGTCGTAAATTTCTTCGAATTCCACCTGTTTGGTTCGCATTTTATTCAGTATGGAGGCTACGGTTTTCGTACGGTATTTGAGTTTGAATTTTATATTTTTATCGGTAAGGCTTGCTTTTATGGGAGAAACGAATTTTGCAATATAGGTTTCTCTTTCCCGGTGCGTATTTGCCAGTTTGCGTTCGATATCCGCATATGTTTTGGGTTGGGTATATCGCAGGCACAGGTCCTCCATTTCCGACTTTATGTTGTATAAGCCTAATTTATGAGCGAGAGGAAGATACACGAATTCCGTTTCCCCGGCAATTTGTTTTCCGAATTCCGGTCCGATTTCGGAAGCTTTTCTAAGGAAATAGAGTTTTTCGGCCAAAAAAATGAGTTGCACCCTTATGTCTTCGGAGAAGGAGAGCAACAGTTTCCGGAAATTCTCCGAGTTGATGATTTTTTGGGAAGCATTAATATTGCTTATTTCCTTAAGTCCTTTCAATATGGTGGCTACCGTTTCCCCGAATTCTTTTTTTATCGTTTCCATGCTCGCCGGATCGTTTTGCACGGTTTTATAGAGGAGGCAGCAAATGACGGAGGTTTTGCCCAAACCGATTTCCTTTGTGGCGATGAGCGTAATCTCCAGAATGGAAATCAATTCGTCGGCTCTGTCGAGGGCTTTGTCGTCGTGCCCGGTCTGCGGATAGGCTCTGTCGAAAGCTTTACGTATGTGGCGGATGTCTTCGCGGGAGAGTAAATTCCGGCACGACCGCAGTACTTCTCTATAGAGATTTAAAATTTCAAGGGATTTTTTTTCCGGTGAATTTTCCATAATTTCGTATTATGCGGTAAAAATAATGAAATTTAATGGCTTTATTTAACCGGAAAAAATAAATTTGCGGAATTATGAGGATAAAAGAGAGATATGCCGGTGTGCTCGAATGGTTTCGCCGGGAAATGCCTGCAGCGGGAACCGAATTGCGGTATAAAGAGCCGTTTGAACTTTTGGTTGCCGTGATATTGTCGGCTCAGTGTACGGATAAAAGGGTGAATGAAGTGACGCCGGCTTTATTTGCGGCCTATCCTACGGCGGATGCCATGGCGGCTGCTTCCGTCGAGGATATACATGCGCTTATCCGTTCCATTTCCTATCCGAATTCCAAGGCCAAACATTTGTCGGCTATGGCCGTGAAGTTGAAGTCCGATTTCAACGGCACGGTTCCGGACGATATGGAGCTTCTTCAGACCCTTCCCGGGGTAGGGAGGAAAACGGCGAATGTGATGATGGCGGTGGCTTTCGGCAAACCGGCCATGCCTGTGGATACTCATGTGTTCAGGGTATCTCACCGTATAGGCTTGGTACCGGCTTCGGCCAAGACGCCTTTGGATACGGAGCGGATTTTGGTTAAGCATATTCCTTCCGCTTTTTTATCCGATGCCCATCATTGGCTCATATTGCACGGGCGTTATGTGTGCATGGCCCGTAAACCTAAATGCAGCGTCTGCGGAATTTCCGCCTATTGCAAATATTTTCAGGATAATACGGCCTTGGAGTAATCTCCGCTTCTTTTGGCGTGATGGATCAGGGTGAGTATTGCGGTGATAAAGGCTAAGAGGTCGGCTGCCGGCATACTTGCCCATACTCCGGTTATACCCATATGCCGGGGAAGGAGGAGGAGGAAGGGGAGTAGATAGAGGAGTTGGCGGGTAAGGGAGAGGAAGATGGAGATTTTCGGCATGGCTATGGATTGGAAGAAATATCCGATTATGATTTGGCAACCTACCAGAGGAAAGAGAAGACCCGTTATCCTGAGACCTTCGGAAGCCAGATTTATGAGTTCCGTATCGCTTGTGAACAATGCCGATATGGAACGGGGGAATACTTCTATCATGACGAAGCCGAACGTTGTGGTTATAACGGCGGTTAGTATGCAATAGTACAGTGTTTTACGTACTCTTTCGAGTTTTTTTGCTCCGAAGTTATAACCGATGATGGGTTGCATCCCCAAGCCTAAGCCGATTACGACCATAACGAATAGGGTGAGGGTACGGTTGACGATGCCGTAGGCTCCGACGGCAAGATCGCCTCCGTGTATCTCCAAGCTGTTGTTGATGACGATGACGATGGCGGAAGCACTTACGTTAATAAGGAACGGCGACATTCCGATGGCACAAATTTCTTTTATGAAATGCCATGATACTTTCAAATAAGTGCGGTCGAAGCGGATAAAACTCTTTTTATCGAGGAAATGCGATAACACCCATACGAATCCGGCGAATTGAGAAATGACGGTGGCGAATGCGGCTCCGTGCATTCCCCATTCGAATTTGAAGATGAATAGAGGAGCCGTTATAAGATTGCATCCCACCGTAAGGAAAGAGGATTTCATGGCTTTTGCGGGATATCCCGTCGTCCTCATGATGTTGTTCAGGCCGAGAAAAACATAGGTTACGGGAAGTCCCAATACGAAAACCGTCATAAATTCCTTGGCATAGGGTAAGGTCTCTTCACTGGCTCCGAAGAATGTGAGAATGGGCTCGATAAATATAAGACTTATTGCCGAAAATATTATGCCGTTGAAAATACATAAGGCGAGTACGTTCCATAATATGCGGCTGGCTCCTTCGGAATCCTGTTTCCCGAGTTGTATGGAGGTTAAGGTCGCCCCTCCTATGCCTACGAGAGTGGATACGGCTGTGATAAGGTTCATGAGCGGAAAGGTTACGGCCAATCCCGATATGGCCAGAGGCCCTACTCCGTGTCCGATGAATATCCCGTCGATGACGTTATACAGCGATACGAGAGTCATGCTGATGACTGCCGGAATGGAGTAGCTGAGTAAAAGTTTTTTTATATTTTCCTTACCTAAGGCATGAGGATTTTTCGTTTTATACATATGCTATTCGTGGCGCTCGTAATTTCAGGACGTAAATATATCGAAAATTAAGGATTAAACGTGAGAGAATCGAAAATTAGTGGCGCCGGGACCAATCGTATCGACGGAATAAACGTTTCCTGCAGGACATTTCTTTTCCCGCAGGCAAAACCATAGCATTAGAAAATCGGGGACGATTTTTTATGATATTGAAATCTTATTTTATATTTGCACGCTATAATTTACGCATATTGATGGCGACCGATGAAACGAATTCTTTACATCTTTTTGGTATTGGCAACGGTGCAAACGGTATGTGCGCAGAGGAAACCTTCTTCTTTCGAAGGCGAATATTATTTGGCGGGGACCTTCCCGTTGGGCAATTTCCATGCCGGAAAGCGTAGAATAGCTCCGGAAGTAGGCCTCGAGGTTCGACACAATATCAGGGAATCCTCGTTTGATGTCGGATTGGTACTCGACATGACAATAACCATGTATGAATTTAGACGACGGACCGATGCTGTGGAAGATTACCTTCAAGGTAACCGTACGTCTTTTGTCGCACTTGTTTCGGATTATAATTTCATGCCGAGAGGCGGCATAAATCCCTTCGTAGGCTTGGGGATAGGGTTGGGAGGCAACGATATTCTCGAAAATACGATTTACGATGAAAATAAAGGATTCGTTGCGGTTTTTACGCCCCGTGCCGGTATAGAATTGATTTCCCGTATTCGTCTTACCCTCACTGCTCACATATCGAAGAGAGGATATAACAATGCGAGTCTTTCATTCGGTTTCGTAATAGGCGGCGGAAAAAAGATAAGAGTTTAATATTTTGAAAATCATTTAAATAAAATCATATGATAAAGAAAATTGTTATTGGAGTATTGTTATTGTCGACATGGGCGTTTCGGACCTATGCCCAGAAGACCGAGACGAGATTGTTTAAAATCGAGGCTTTTGTGGATAAACTTGCCTTGGGGTACGAATTACCTTTTACTCAGGTCGTATTGTTGGATGTCACGGGTGGTATTTGTGGAACCGTGGATGTCACGGGCGATGGAAGATTCAACTATTATTTCTGGAAGTTCAATCCCTTTGTGCGAGGCGAACTCCGGTTTTATGTCAATAAACGGAGGCGTATGGCGAGGGGGCGTACGATGGTGAACAATACCGGAAGTTTCGTAGGCATTCAGAGCAAACTTTTTTTCGGAAGAGGAGGGTATGACGCTTCGCTATGCAACGAAGTCCATTTCGGTCAACAGATATCCATCGACGATAAATTTTTCTTCCGCTATCATATAGGATTGCTCGGCGTGGCATTGAATCTCAGCGAGAAGAGATACAAGGCCTCCTATCCCAGTTTGGGCTTTTCGTTCGGTTACGTATTTTGACTTCTTTGATTTCCGGACGGATTTCCGGAGGAAACTTCGGAAGGGCAGGCCTGCGCACGTCTGTCCTTCCGTATTTTTAAGGTATTATGCTGCGGATATATTGAAGTCTTTATGCATTTTTCTCCGCTTTTTATTACCTTCTTCGACGGAGTTTCCCTTGATTGTTTCGTCAAAAAGTTTGGAAAAGTCATCTGCAATGCAAAAAAGTATCAATTATATTTAGCTTTATGAAGTGGTTTTTTTATTTGTTTGTATCTTGTTGATTATCAATTGTCGATATGGAATCAATTCGCCACTTCTTCAATTATAAGATGTGCGAATTAGTATATTATCCACGCATCGGGTAATAAATTATTGACACGTCCTTATGTCGAACTGACATTAATTTAATTATACTTTTGGCATGGAAATCCACTTGTTTATCCCTAAGTTTGTAATCGAAAATTTTAAAGATTAAAAATAAATACTTGCTAATTAACTGTCAGTAGCCGAAATCCTCATTCTTAATTCATACTATGAGCGATTGGATAGAAGAATTGTTTTATACGTATTCGAGAGAATTGTATTGGATAGCTATGGCCTTATGTTCGAAAAGCGAATTGGCTGAAGATGCGGTGCAGGAGACTTTTCTTTATATGTGTGAACATCGGGAGGCTATAAGTAGAGTTTCCGACAAAAGAGCTTATTTAATACGCGTAGTGCGGAGTTTTCTGATCGATTATTTCAGACACGAACGTACGGTGAGTAAACATGCGCCCATGATTGTCGACGAACTTAAATACGTTTACGACATCTCCCGTGATGGGGAATATGAGGAAATGCTTGATAGTGCACGTTCTCTTCTTACTTCTCTTCCCGAAGAATGTAGAAAGATATTCGTCAAGGCCGTTATCGAAGGTATGAGTTATAAACAGATTGCAGCTGGAGCCGGAATTTCGGTAAATACGGTAAAAACTCAGATTAAAATAGCTTATAAACGTTTGAAAAAATCTCGGTTCATCTTAGTATTTTGTAATACAATTTTTTAATATTCTTTTCACCCTTTTTTAGATGTCATCCGTCTTTATTCCGTCGTGCATTTCACGACTATAAATTATGGATTAAATAATAATGATGTGAATGGAATATTATTTTGACGATAAGGACATAGATAAGCGTATAGTTCGAATTCTTTCGATTTTGGATGAAAAAAATACGAATTGCGAAGAGGTGAGCGAGGAAGAGCGTCGAGTGATTATCGAAATCGGGCGTTTGAGTGCAAAAAAAGACTATGATACTGATAAGCATTATGCGCTTTTGAGTAAGCAGGTAAAAATGAGGGGGAGAAAACATCGTCGTATGATACTTGGATGGACGGCTGCGGCAGCTGTTGTTTTACTTATCTTGCTCGGAGACGTGGGGCATCGCAGGTTGCAATCTCCCTCCCGATCGACTGTAGTAGCCGAAGCTCTTATGCCTTCAGATAATGTACGTCTTACTTTTAGAGATGGAGGGGTGGTGAATATAGCTCCTATACCCGGCGAAGAAATACCCATACAGGATATGATGGCTTTGGGAAGAGCGGAAATATCCGAAATTACGGAATATGGGGAAAATCTTTCGAAATACAATACCATAGAAGTACCGAAAACCAAAGACGCTCGGTTTAATCTTGACGACGGCTCTCTTATACTTGCCAATTCGGAAACCAAAGTGAAATTTCCCGATAAATTTTCCCGAAAAGAGCGACGGATCGTTCTGGAATACGGTGAAATATTTGTATGTGCAGCCAAAGAACCGTCCCGTCCCTTTATTGTAGAGGTAAACGGTTCCGAAATCGAAGTTTTAGGTACTTCATTTAATGTGAATGCTTATCCGGATACACCTCTTGAAGCGACTTTGGTTACAGGAAGTATCCGGTTTACCAAGGGAGTGGAATCCGTTGTTCTTCTTCCCGGTCAGCAGGCGAATGTTGCAGGAGAGCATGTTGTCGTAAAAGAAGTAGATGTGAATATACTCACTGCATGGACAAAGGGATGGTTTATATTCGACGATTTGGATTTGAAAAGTATTATGAAATATTTGGAAAGATGGTATGATATTCGGACGGAGTTCAAGTCTGCGGAACTCGAAAAAATTACATTCACCGGTGCAATTGAGAGAAAATACGAGAAGGAATATATATTCAATCTTTTGGAGAAAACGACCGACATCAATATATATACGGCTGAAGACGGGAAAGTGGTTATTGAGAAGAAAAAACGGGAAAATATATTGAACAATAATATTATCGAATGATTATTTAGTTAATACGAATTATGAAAACAATTAAAGTTTTGCAAAGACTGCAGGTTATAACGAGCATAGCCTGTTTATGGCTATTTGTGTTTTTGTGGGGGGGGGGGGGAATGCCTCGCCCAAGTAGATAACCCCGGGAAAAAATACCGGATTACCCTGAATTATCCGAATACGACAGTCGCTACGGTTTTGAAAGCGATCGAACAGCAAACGGGATTGCATTTTTTTTATAATAATAATTCCGTTAAACTCGATCAAAAGATTGCTGTTGCCGTTAAAAATGAACTTTTGGACTCTGTTTTGGATAAACTTCTCGGAGAAGCATACCAGTATATATTCGAAAAGGATTTAATTATACTCACTCCCAGAAGTGCCATAACCAAAGGACAACTGACAATTCTCGGAATTGTCAAGGATGAATTGAACAAACCTTTTGCCGGGGCCTCTGTAGTAGAAGCCGGAACCAGTAACGGGATAGCTACCGATGCCGACGGACGTTTTATCCTTACGGTAAAACGAGGATGTACGATCAACATATCTTTTATGGGTTATAAAACTCATACGTTTAAAATAAAAGATGGGGTATTAAGATATAACGTGAAATTAAAACCGGATACGAAAGAAGTGGAAGAGGTGACGGTGATCGGATACGGTGAACGAAATCAAAAAAATATAATCGGAGCTGTGTCCGGAGTAAAAGGAGATGATATTAAGGAAATACCCTCCGCAAGTATTGAGAATTTACTGCAGGGAAGAATGGCCGGCGTGGAGATAACCAATTCTTCGGGAGCTCCCGGAGGAGGAGGTGCAATTATTGCCATACGGGGTTATAACTCGATGATTGATCAAAACTCGTTACGTATGAGCGATTACGGTGAACCTCTTTATGTTATCGACGGTGTGCCCGTACAAGGGTTCACTTCTCCCATAACGGGCAGTAATACGTTATCGAGTATCGATCCCGCTTCCATAGAAAGTATCGAAGTCTTGAAAGATGCTGCCAGTGCAGCTATTTACGGTTCTCGCGCAGGACGCGGTGTTATTTTAATTACAACCAAAAAGGGACGCGAAGGACGGGCGAAGTTTTCTGCGAACGTATCCTACTCTCTTTCGCAATTACCCACAGCTCCGGAACAAACGGGAGGTAAAGCGGTGCGGAACTATTTATATAAAAGCTTAGAAAATTTAAGAAGACCGTATAAAGATCCATTAAGCGGCCTTTCGCAATTTCCGGAGAATATGTTGGAAGGCTATAATACTGCCCAGTATGGCGGTGCTTACAATAGTTTCTGGCAGTCGGCAGCTATAGGTTATAAATATGATCCTTATAGACCGCCTTTAGCCGATGTCATCCATGACAGTTTGAATCCTTTGTTTAATAATTCTACCAATTGGTATGAATACATGTTTCGCACGGCTCGTGTCCTTAATGCAAATATTCAAGCCATTGGGGGGTCGGATAAGGTAACCTATTTAATCGGAGCCGGTTTTTATGATGAAAAGGGTATTGTCAAAGGTTCCGATTTTTCGCGAATAAACTTTATTACCAATCTGAATGCCAAACCTATTCGAAATCTTAGTGTAGACTCCCGTATTGCTTTCTCTTATATGGGACGTCATAGAGGAGGCAGTACCGGAGGTTCGAAAATCGAATACCTGAGTGTAGACCCTCGTAAAGCATCTTCACTTTCTCCTGCAAGCGGTCCTATTTTAGATAAAATGCTGCAATCAATAAACTTGACCAATGAGAAAAATGAAAATTACGATATCAGGACTTCATTGAATCTCGAATACAATATTCTTCAAGGCCTTCGTTTTCGTACCTCCGGTTCCGTACATATGACAATTCAGGCTCTGAATCTTTTTCAACCTCGTACTATCGTAGAGGAAAAACTGAACAAAACGACGGGAGAAACGGCTCGGAATTTGAATTGGGTCAATGAGAACATACTTACTTTCAATAAAAGTTTCAATGACGTGCATAATTTGGAAATGATGTTCGGATTGTCTTTCCAAAAGGGTGTGGAAAATATAATTTCAGCAGAAGGTTTCGGTTCTATAAGTGAAAAGATTCACTATATATACAAAGGGTTTCCGGAATTGCCGCCGACGGGATTCAATACTAATCTGAAAATACTTCAACATGCTTTTACTGACCGATTGGAGCAGGCTTTGCTGAGTTCGTTCGGGCGTATAGCTTATAATTACAATTACCGGTATTTAATGGAGGCAACCCTGCGTCGGGACGGTTCTTCGGTATTCGGTTCAAACAACAAATACGCGACTTTTCCGGCCTTTGCCATAGGTTGGGGATTCTCCGAAGAACCGTTCATGAAACGGCTGTGGTGGTTGAATCAAGGTAAATTGCGTATCAGTTACGGACGTTCGGGTGAAACATATCCCGATCCTTATAAGGCATTCGGGCTATTGCAGCCGGGAGGAGAATATTACGGACGTCCAAAGATAGAAATAGACAATTCGTTATATGGCGGTATGATCAATCGGGATTTGAAATGGGTGCTTCACGATCAATACGATATCGGTTTGGACCTGGCTTTCTTAGACTATGCCCTTAAAATAAAAGTGGATTATTATAATCGGCGTTCTCATGGTATTCTTGCAGCATCTAAGTTGCCCAAATCCATTTATCTCTATGAGACGAAAGTCGTGAACGCAAACGATGCAGCAAACGAAGGAATAGAATTCGAATTGCAGGCCGATCTTTTCCGTCCGAAAAAAGAGCGGGATTTCTCATGGCGTACCCGGTTTAATATATCGCATAACCGTAATTATTTGGTTAATACTTTCGATAATAAAGATGTGGGACTTCCTAACGGTATCCCCTACCATATGTTGGGACGCCCTCTTTATATGTTATATACTTTCGTAGACGGCCCTGTATATGGAAATAAAGCCGATATTCCCGACACGTACGATTCGGAAGGGCGTAAGCATATCCTCTATCTTGCAGATAAAGTATATCCATTCGGAGTTGGTATGAAGGAGATAAAAGACCTTAACGGAGATTATAAAATAGATTATCTCGATCAGCGTTATCAAGGAACGACGCTTCCTAAGGCATCCGGCGGATGGTCGAATGAATTCAAATATAAAAATTTCGACCTTACAATGCTGTTTACCTTTACGCTGAATAGGAAAATGCTCAATGCCGCCAAATGGGAATCTCTTAACCCCGAAGAAGCTGCATCTAAACAGTTGCTTATAGATTTGGAAAAGGTGAAATTTTGGGAAAAACCCGGCGATGAGAATATTCCCGGCATTCTTCCCATGCTTTCCGCCTGGGACAAGACGATGCTTCAATACTATCCGATTTTCAGTTCGAATATCGAGAATGTAAGTTATCTCAAATTAAAAACTCTGACTTTGGGTTATACATTCCCGACCGAATTGACAAAGAAAATGCATATTTCCGGTTTGCGCCTCTTCCTTACGGGAGAATATCTTTTTACGCTGACAAATTATTCCGGTCCCGATCCGGAAACCGTTCCGTTTATGGGAACTCCGGATTATGCCGGAAAAGATTACTTCCGGGCCTATCCTCTTGCCCGTAAAATGACGTTCGGTTTATCTATTAATCTTTAATAAAGACGGTTATGAAAAAATATATAATTTACATCATACTTATCGTATTCGGGCTGACCGGTACAACAGGGTGTGATTTTATCGATATTACACCGGAAAATGCTCTTACTTATGAAAATGCCTTTGACACGCCTCAAGAGATGGAAGCTGCCGTTTCCACTCTTCATTCTTATATAATGGCAATACTTTCGTCTTCAACGCCTCAAGAGGAGATCGGTATGTTGTACAACGGGGCGAATAAGAAAGAAGGAGTAAATCTGGCCCTTATCAATCACGATTGGTTGCCACAGATGGGTAGAGCAATACATGATTGGGGAGGACATTATGCTATTATCGGGTTTGCCAATATTATAGAGAGCAATATGAAAAAAAGTTATCCGGAAGAGATGTATAACTTCTTGATAGGACAGGCCGAATTTGCAAAAGCCTATGCTTATTATGATTTGGCACGTGCTTACGGATGGGCTGTTATTGTACCCGATAACGACAGCGAATCGCCCGCCTTACCGACATCTTCTCCCGATGAGGTCCTAAAAAAGGCGGAGGAATATGCATTAAAAGCCTTTAACCATTGTCCGAAATACGAATTTTTACATCATACCGATGGAGTAAAAATTACCAATAAACAGTATGCTTCCAAAGAAATTTGTGCCGCCTTGCTGGCTTATATTTATGCATGGCATGCTTCCGTGCCGGAAGGTGTTTCGGAATCGGAAAGACAAAACTATTATAAGGAAAGTGAAAAATATGCCTCGATGTTGATAGACGGGGAATTAAAAGGCTATGTTTCTCTTGAACCTACGATTCGGGATTTGGTGGAAAATACGTTAAATAATCGTCATACCGGAAAAGAATCCGTATTCGAAGTAGAATTGGATCCGAAATATATCGTTTCCATGCCCAGAGAACCTCTTTATACGGCACATTATTTTTTCGGATGGCCCTATCATAGCGATATTATCGATTCGACTCGAGCGCCGAGAAATACCATAAGTTGTAAACGCATCCTTAATCTTTATGGCGGTTTGGAGACTAATGACGATCGACTCGAATATTTCTTTCCTGAAACGAAAAGACGCTATAATTCGGCTTTTGACAAAGAAGCAATGAAAGAAGATTCGCTTATTTCTACAAAAAAGATTCCATGGGGTCCTCCTTCTTGGGGTATGTTCCAAACCATTTATATCGGCGGTTTTCCGGATATCGCTCCAAACCGGGCTTTTGTAAAAAAATTCTATAAAGAATTCCGTTATTCCAATAATCCCGAGTATCCGAAACGTTTTGTGAATTTCGATGTGAATAAGGTTGTATGGCGTCTTGCCGATTTGATTCTTTTACGTGCCGAGGTTCGGAATTTTTCGGGAGATAAAGCCGGTGCAGTCAAGGATATAAATAGAATTCGGAAGCGTGCGAATGCAACTCTTTATCCGGCACCGGGGGAAGAAAATGGAGATCTTCAATTTATCATTTTCCAAGAACGGGAAAGAGAGTTGATTTACGAAAATCACCGTTGGTGGGATATCCGTCGCAATAAGGATTATTACAAAAAATTTCTACCTGCTGCATACCGTAAACTTACGGAAGCGGATTTATCTCTCGGCGCTCTCTATTATCCGACTCCGGAAAGAGCAGGGGAATATAATGTAAAACTTTTACCGAACAAATACTGGTTCTCCCGTATGAACTAAACGAATCTTATTTTCAAAAACAGTTATTATGAAAGCAATTAAAATATTATTTATCCTTGCCGGCGGATTTCTTCCGTTTTCGTGTACCGATTGGAATTATATCGATACCGGCATTCATGACCCGAATCAACATATAAATCAAACGATGTATTCTTATTTGTCGGAAAATACCAAACAATTTTATCTGACAACGGCTCTTATAGAACGGGCGGGTTTGCGTAATTTATTCGAGGGGAAAGATGCATCGCATCACAATATTATGTTTATTGCTCCCGGAAAATACGCAGTAATGGCAGGTATGATCCGCAAAGGTTATGCCAAAACTGTTGTGAAAGACAAAGACGGGAAATTAGATTTCGATTATTTGAAGGATATAGAGAATATTCCCGTGGATGTTTGCAAGTCCATCATTCTTTCCTACACTTTCGATAAAATTTATCTGCGTGATGAATTTCCCGAAGGACGAAGAGGTGAGGGACCGGAATTCGGAGAAGGAGGAGAGGTGTTGACTTCTATCAACGGTAATAAAATCTGGTTTTATCGGCAAAAAACGGCCTATGGAAATTTTACCGATGTCCCGGTTAATACGATTATAGGTATAGAAGTCGATTCCAAAACCGATTTATATCTACAGACTACGGATATCAAAGTGAAAAACGGAGTGGTTCATGGCAATGTGAATGGTTTTATTATCAAAGATTTAAAGTGATACTATGAAAAAAATAATATTATTAAGCGTTATCGCCCAATGTTTTTTAGCATTTGCGTGTAAAGAATATTCCGTAAGTTATTTGAATGCAAAGAATCTTAATTATCCTCTTAACTATATGGAAATAGTACAGGGTTTGACGGAGGAAGATATGTATGTACCGGGTACGGATAAAAAACCTTCAAAATACAAATCTCGTATTGAAAATAAAGCTCCGTGGTTATCCAAGCCTTTTTGGGGAGGAACCGTAGAAGGTTCCCGACCTCTTGCTTTCGAAATATCCGATGTGAAATTGAAAGGCGAAAAAGCCAATGCCCAAAAACTTATCGAAAATGTATCTTTTATGGGAGAAGGCATATTTATCGTACCGTTTAAAAACGATATTCCTCTCGGAGAATACCTTATTTCTCTTAAAATATCGAATATAGCAGGAAGTGAAATTGTCAAAGATTGTTTTACGATTATTGTTACGGATAAAAAAGAATGGTAGGATTTTGGAAAATCGAGAGTAAAATTGTATTATAATGCCGTACGAATTTCGCTCGAGATATGGGCCCGGTACGGTGTTATGACTTCCGGACATTTATGAGACAGTGTAGGTGTGCCGTAATGGAAGGGGATGGCACACCTCATTCTTCGTTTGAAAGTTTAATTGTAAATTTGATATGAGAAACAAGCTATTTTTGATTTTAACGACTCTGATGCTGTTTTCAGCAGCTTTCGTACGAGCTCAGGACGGAGTGGTTTTCCGTTATCGTACGCTCGATTCGGCACGTGCCGAAGCCCGTTCCGGCAAATTGGTGTTTGTAGATGTTTATGCCGTTTGGTGTAAGCCCTGTGCCGTACTTGAGAAGGAGATTTTTTCGAGAAAAAATGTGGGCGACTATATTAATGAAAATTTTGTTACTTGCCGTTTGGATGCCGATTCCGAGCAAGGAAAGGCTTTTATGCAACAAAATGGTATCAACCGTTTGCCCTCCCTTGTAATTCTCGATGCAAACGGTAAAATACTGCAGGCCGTGTCCGGATTTATGGACGATTATTCCCTCTTGCGCTTTTGTATGTCGGCAAAAGGGGAAACTCCCGATATGGAAAAAATCTATAAAGTTCATCGTAAGGATAAGAAAAATCCGGATAAGATGCAGGCTGTGCTTTTGGAAGCTCCCTATTTTATGCAAACAGTGACCGGTGAAACTCAGGTGAATAAATGGAAACTGCGTATAGAAGACGTGTTCAAATTATACATCGATACCAAAGGCGTGGAGAATATGGGGAATCCTACGGATTTCCGTCTCCTTACGATTTATCATAATTTTTATGAAAAAGACGACCCTATCGTAGATAAAATCGTGCGACATTTCAGGAAATTCTCAAAGGGGCTGAACGAAGAGATTGTAGCCCGGTATGTTACGGATGTGCATATACGTTATATTACCGGATTGGCAAGTCGGGCAGATAAGAGATACGAGTCTGAACTCGAGCGTATTACTTCCGATATGCTCCATGTGTATTCAGCTATACAAAACGATGCGGAAAGCTTTAAACAATCGATTTCCGAGTTCTGTATGGCGGCCGTCGCTCTTTGGAATAAGGATATGGATGCTTATATTTGTCATACGGATACTTATTTCATGTATATACCTAACCTTACATATAACGATTATGCGATGGCTATCGAAAATATGTACAACAAACTCAATGAGAAGTTGGATAAAAATTCGGCCGAAGCCGTTTTGAAATGGGGTGGAAAGGCAATTGAAATGAATCCCGAAGTGGAAGCCATGGCTTCTATGAAAATGGTTATGGGCGATGCGTATAAAGCGCTGAGCGAACCGAAAAAAGCCAAAGAAATGTATGATGTCGCTTTTCAGTTGATGATGACAAGCAAAAAAACTCAATTTATTCAAAATTTACAACCACAGATAAAGAAGAGATTGGAAGGACTTAAACACGAAAATTGAAATGAAGAGAAAATTAACGGGAATATTTGTTGCCTTGGCATGTTTCCTCGGCTTGGCATTTTCGATTGCACGAATCGACAATAAAATTCATATAGCCCGGAGTATAAATGTTTTTGCCGAGTTGTTGAGGACGTTGGACGAATTGTATGTAGATTCTTTGGATATAAGTAAAATGTCTAAAACCGCTTTTTCGGCCATGTTGAAAGAGGTAGACCCTTATACGGAATATTATTCGGAAGAAGAACTTCAGCGGGCAGACCTTATCACCAAGGGAGAGTATGCGGGAATCGGTGCTCTCTTGTACGAAAGGGATGGAAAAATCATCGTCCGTAAGATATATGAGGGCTCTCCTTCGGATAAAGCCGGACTGGAAGTAGCCGATGAAATATTAGCTCTTGACGGAAATGCTGTGAACGGATGGGGTATGAAAAAAGTGCTCGATTATCTGAAAGGGCAACCCGGACAGTCGATTTCACTCACCTTCATTCGTCCTGGACAAAAAGAGCCTGTCGAAAAGACTTTCGATAGAGAGTTGATAAAATTGCCCATAATTCCTTATTATGGAATGAGAACGAATAAAACGGGCTATATATGTTTATCATCTTTTTCGTCGGGGAATACGGCTTCGGAATTTAAGGCGGCTTTGGAGGAACTTTTGCAGGAAAAAGCGGAGTCTTTAATAATAGACCTTCGGAATAACGGCGGCGGACGGATGGAAGAGGCCATAAAGATTTGCAGTTATTTTCTGCCTCGGAATTCTCTCGTTCTCACGATGAAGGGGAAGAAACCGGAATATTGTCAGTCGTATAGTACGATGAGCGATCCTATTGTGCCTGCTTCCATGCCCGTGGCTGTTTTAGTGAATAGAGGTACGGCTTCGGCCTCGGAAATCCTCTCCGGAGCTCTTCAGGATTACGATAGAGCCGTAATCGTGGGAGAACGTTCGTTCGGTAAGGGTTTAGTGCAAACTTTGGTAGATATGCCTTATCGCGGAAAACTCAAGTATACGAATGCTAAGTATTATATACCGAGCGGACGATGTGTACAGGCAATCACCTATAACCATAGCGATTCCCAGCTTAAAACGTCTACTGTGCCCGATTCATTGTTGAAACCTTTTAAAACGATGTCGGGACGCATTGTTTATGAAGGTTCGGGTATTATGCCCGATAAAGAGGTGAAGTCGAAAATAGTCGTACCGGAATCTTTTACCGAAATGGAGAAAAAGGATATGTTTTTCGATTTTGTAACCCGTTATAAGGTGGAGCATGGAAGTATTGCTCCGGCGGATGAATTCAAAGTGACGGATGCTATGATCCGTGCTTTTACGGCCTATCTTAAATTCCGGAATTTTTCTTGTGAGAACAAATCTCAAAAGGCTCTTGAAGATTTGATGGCTCAGGCTCGGAAGGATGGAGTTTACTCGAAGAATAAAGCTTATTTTACACAGTTGGAGGCCGGATTGAAAGTGAATTTGGATAGTGAGATTAATAAAAATATTAAATTGTTGAAAAACCGTTTGTCTTACGAATTCCTTTCTCGTTATTACGATTCTTATACGGTGTTGAAATATCAATTGGATGATGATATTTGCTTGAATCAGGCAATTGAAGCGATTGCATCTTCCGTCGGTCCTCTACAGGCGAAGTAAATTTCGGTTTTTAAGTAAAATCCGGCTCCCTAAAATTGGAAAGAGAGCCGGATTTTTCGTTGTATTCTTTACTGAATCGGCGGCCGTTATAGCTTTACGGATTATGGAGGAGTCGTCGATTAGTAGTAAGCATTTGATAAACTACAGGTATTAAACCTTTATATATAAAATAGCGACTGTCACTATGAGCTAATAGTTGCAGTCGCTATTGTTTTGTTGAACCTATATGTTGCAGTCGGCATTAGTTACCGGATTCCCCATTTTGT
>JBGZEX010000083.1:0-80941 GCA_041846495.1 Marinifilaceae bacterium | reverse complement strand
ATGAGGTCGTCGTGAAAGGTTTTTTTAAATATTCACGCCATTCTTTTCGATGTATCCTTCCGATTGAGCATTATTTTTTGAAAAGAGTGGAGTACAGAGGGGATACGGTACAATTCAACGCAAGGGCATTTAAGCTAAGGAAGTATGCTACGGCAGGAGATTTATTGAGTAAATTGCCCGGAGTGAATATCGATGAATCCGGAAGAGTAAGTTTCGAAGGAGAAGATGCGGCTCGGATTTATGTGGACGGTAAAAAGATATTCGGAGAAGATATGGTTTCCCTCCTTCGTTTTTTGAAGGCGGAGGATGTGAGAACGATAGATGTGTATAAGGAAGCCGGAGAAGCGGATAAACATCTCGGTAATGGGAATGGAAAGAAAAGGCCGGTATTCAATCTCAAAACTTATGACAGATTAATATCCGTCACCGTCGGTCGTACCTTTTTAGGTTACGGGAGAGACTGGTACCGGGATACGGAAGGGGGGCGGAAAAACCGTTATGTATTGGGAATAACGGCCGATCATTTTTCTGAAAAGCGCAACCTTCGCATCAATACCTTCGGTAATAATATCGATAGAGGCGTTAATGTTTCGGACGGTACCGAATTCGTGCATCCCCTTAATCCGGGTTATAACCGCATCGGAACCGTATCCGTAGACGGATATAAGGATTTCGGGAATTTTAATTTCGATTTGGGTTATGCTTACGAAAAACGATTGTCGGAGACGACGGAGGAGACGGAGCGTTTTTATACGCCCGTTGAGGAGTACGGGAGTCGTATTTTGCAGGATGCCGTTTCCGGTAGTTGTAAGGAGAGAGGGCATCGCTTCAAGATAGGCGGCAAATGGGAGCCTGCCCGGCTTTTTTTATCTTATAAACTGAATACCTTCGTAGGGAGAAAGGAAGAGGGATGGGTATCGAGAAGTTTTATCGGGAAAAACGAAACCTCCGTATCCCGGATCGACGGCAATCGGTATACGGATGGCGACAGGGTTTCGGGGGATTATGTTTTCGAGCTTTTTTATAAGCCCGGTTCCCGCTGGAATTTAAGTATGGAAACCCGTTTCGTATTCGATGACGGAAATGGGGATAACCTGCGCTCGGATACTTCTTTTCAAAATGCGGATTATACGTATGTCCGGACTGCGGAAACCGATAAGATATCGAAATACGATGTCGGGATTGCACCCGGAGTCCGGTATTCCGTATCGCCGGGATTGGATATCGATTTGAAATTGATTGCGGAGAAATCCGGGGATAAAAGCAGGAGATATGCAATCGATAAGGTGAACGGGGGTATAGACAGTTCCCGGACTTATTTTTTTAGGGATAATTCCGAAAAACTCATTCCCCGGTTGGGAATAAATTTCAATCGAAAGAACAGGCAGATTCTCATGGGGGTATCCGCCGAGATAGCGAAGCAAAACCGGTATGACGAATATTATAACGATCGGTATTCGCCTTCGAAATTCTTTTTTTCGCCTTTGTTTTTCTTGAACTGCAATATGCGGAATATTTTCAGCAACTCTTTGGGAAATATGACATTCCGTTATACGACTTCTTCCCGGCTCCCGGATGCCGCATGGCGGCGTCCGGGAGCCGGGGATACTCCCTTGTATTTGAGGGGCGGAAATCCGGAACTCAAGCAAACCTATGTTCATGACCTTTATTTTTTTATTTCCCGAATGAAAGATGCGACGATGCTGGGAATCGATTTGAGGGGGAAATACGAAACCAATCCCGTTGCATACGGGACCCTGTTTTACGATGCCGGGAGAGAAATCCGTAATTATAGGAATTTCAAAGTTTTGAGCGGTTCGTCCCTTGCTACCTGTATAAATGCCGATAAGGCTTATTCCGCCTCTTGCGGTATAAATTACGAAACGGCACTCGATTCCATAAAGAGTATCGTTAAACTATGGTTCGGATACGAATACGGATATGCTTCCGGCCATATGGAAAGGAAATTGATAAAATCTTACCGTCATATTCCCGCTTGTCGTCTTGGATTGATTACCGATATCTCGACGAATTACGAATTCCGTGCCCGGTACGACATATCCTACAGGTATGTCCGGAGAAACCGGACTGCCTCTCGAGGGCTGACAAATCGTTTGCAGATAGATTTTACGGCTTCCCTTTGGAATAACATCCTGTATCTTCAAACCTCTTACGACGGGCAATACTACAGGAATCCGGATTTCCGGACGAGCAATTTTTCCTCCCGCAATCTCAATCTCATACTTAATTGCCGGATACCCAAGCATAAGAATGCGGAATTGTCTTTCGGTATTTTCGATATCCTTGATAAGAATAAAAGTTCTATTCGGGAAGTGACTCCCGAATACTTTTCGAATAGCCGGTTGCGGATGGCGGGGCGTTATGCTATGGTCGGTTTTACTTACAAATTCGATTTGAAAAAAACCTGTTATTGAGTCAGGCTCCGGTAATATTCGGTTGCTTCAGTTTTTGCGCCGCATTCGGAGCAGGAGGATTCCCGAAATCAGCAGGAGTAGGGGGAACCCGATGATACTTCCGGTTTTTATCCATTTTATGGCTCTATGTTTCAGGAGGATGTCGGTATCTTTCGGGGCGGGACGCCGGACATCCACCGGGAATTCTCCTTTTGTCAGCCATTTGAAGGATTCCGTAACTAAAGAATAATTGGAGGCGTTTATGCCCTTGCGTACCATGGATAATTCGGCATTGGATATGCAGTCGGCATCTCCCGTTACGATAATCCGTTGTTCTCCTTTTTCGGTATTCCGTTTCAATGCCATTACCGTAATGTTTTGTTCCGCCAGTACGGTATCCGGAAAAGGGAAATACATATTTTCGGAATATTTGAGATCGGGGTAATATGCGTTATCCGTGGCTTCCATGAGCGGTATGGGGGTAAATCCCTTATCCGTTTTGTATTCTATGCCTACGGCCCCCGGCATGACGATTACCGTTTTATGTCTTACGAGTTTATTATAGCCGGACGAAACGGCAGCCCCTTGTTTCGTCGGTCTGCAGAGGACGAGTCCGGGATCGAAATCTCCGTTTTCCTGGAATAGCAGGGGTTCGGTAAAACTCAAGCCTAATATTTCGAGAATAGGATTCAATAAATCTTGTTTTCCGGGTTCGCCGGCAATAAACAAATTACCTCCCGATTCGATGAATCGTATGATTTTTTCGATATTGTCGTCGCTGAAACCCGTTTTAGGATCGGCGATGACGAGAATATCTATTCCGGCCGGGATTTCATTTGCTGCCGATAATTCATGAGATACGATATCGAAACCTTGATTGACTAAAGCATATCTGAAGTCGGTATTTTTTGCAAACGAATAATAGTCTCTGTCGCCTGCATTATCCGGACTTCGTTCCCCTTCTCCCGTGACAAAAGCCGCAACGGGCATCTTACTCCCTGAAATTTTTCCGATGGCGGCGGAAATTTCGGCTTCCGACGGATAAATCATCATATCGTCGAACATCCTTAAGAAAGCGGATTTGCCCTTATATTCGATTTTGCGTACCAAATTATAGTTTTCCGTTCGGAGTTCGGTTATGTTCCCGATTTCTTCCGGCGGGCGGAATATTTTAAATGGAGTTTTATATATTTTTGCATATTTTTCAGCCCGTTCTTTTTCGGGAAGGTTGGCATAACGATGGTATGAAATGGAGGGAACTTCTTTGTAATAATACACATAATCCATTTGCATATCCGGTTTAAAGCGGATATAATCGTTGAAATTCGATATGTCTTTCTTTAAATTCCGGGGTAGTCCGTATACGGCATTCTTTCCGAGTATGTTTACATAGGTTGTTATTTTAAGGTCGCCCTTTATTTTTTTCATAATATTCCGGCTGGCTTCGGATAAGGTTTCCGCCTGAGTGGCAGTCATGTCGTAATAATATTTAAACCGGGGTATAGAGGTTATATATCCTGAAATTACGACCGAAACCATCAGTATTGCATATTTCATGAATCGCTTCCCTTTCCCTCTTCTGTAGATTTGCGATTGGATGCGGATGATGGATAGGATTACGAAGAACAGGATTACGATGATGAAGTATAATATGCCTTCGCTATCCAATAATCCGGATATGAAGACGGAGGCTCTGCCTTTTATGGAGAGCCAATAAGCGATATCCCGTACGAATTCGATGTTTTGTCCCATGTCGCCGATGAAATTCAACAGGCTCAATACGGCGAGAGTCCCTACGGCTGCGACTATGGCATAGGAAGTGAGAGAGGACATATAAAGTCCGATTGCGGAATAGGCGGCGATAAGAAGGTATAAGCCTATAAGTCCGGAAATTGCCATGGGAATGTCGAAATTCGGGATTACGATAATCGAAAATACGATGAATATTGCAAGAATACCTGTCAGGACTGCACCGTAAATCAGCATGGACAGATATTTTCCCAATACGATGTGTCGAGGGGTTAAAGGCGATGAATATAAGAGTTTTATGGAACCGCTGCCGAATTCTTTACTCATGAGTCCCATGGTCAATACGGGAATATACAGGTAAAGATTGTGCTGAATGACTGAGAATAGACCGGAATAACCGGAAATTAAAGCCGAAGATAATCCGAATTCGTTGAATTCTCCTATAGCCTGTCGGCGTATAAAACTTTTGAGCAATTCGGAAAAATTAATACCTGCCTGTACGGTGAATACGATTAATATAAACCAAGCGACAGGGGAATAGAAAAGCGAACGTAATTCATTCGCGGCTATTTTGAATATTTTTCTCATATGCGGTTTATTTGCGTTTTCTTTTCAAAATCGTCCATAGGCCGAAGACTATGAAAAATAAGGGTATAAAACCCTTTAAAAAGAATTTCATCCTTCGGATTCCGGCTTGGGAGATAGCGATTCCGGTATCTTTGGGATTCCGGTGTACGGTGATCAGAGGGAATTCTCCGTAGCTCATCCAATGGAAAATTCCGGTAATCAGCGAATAGTTGCTTGCGTTCACACCTTGTCGGGTTTTAACGAGTTCGGCATTGGATATGCAGTCGGCATCTCCGATGACGATAATTCGTTGTTCCCGTTCGCTCCCCTCCCGGGTCAGTGCAATCATGGTAGAATAGCTTTGACGGATTTCCGTTCCTTCTCGGCAGGTGGCTTTTTCGTTAATAAAATCTTCGGTATCTATTTCGTTCCAGGAGGTTGTATCCGTACATAGCACGGGATATGTGCGGAATTTATTTTCAATACCGGTTTTTATACCCATCGCACCCGGCATGGAGATTACGTATTTTTTATGTAACAGCTTTTTATAGGAAGGAATGAGCCGGCATCCTTCGGCGGTGAATTTGCAAAAGAGCATGCCGTCGTCGAATATTCCGGTAGGGCATACTATGGTTCCGGGGACGGTTTCTATTCCGATTAAATCGAATAGAGGTTGCATTATATCCCGATTTTCGGGTTCTCCGATAAGGATGAGATTTTTTCCGGCATCTATATAATCGGAAATATTTTGAATTTCGTTTGTATTGAAATCGCTTTGAGGATCTGCAATTACAAGGATATCTACGGTTTCGGGAATTCCTTCGGATATTTCCACTTCGCACAGGTCGAATCCTTTGTTGATAAGCGAATGTCTGAACCGGGGTTCTTTGGCGAAAGTCAGATATTCCCGGTCTCCCGGTTTCCGACTGTTCCTTTCTCCGTGTCCCCGGCTGAAACCTATGCGGGGAGCCCGGACGGCGAGCCGTTTCATTGCCGTGGAGATTTCGTTTTCAAGCGGGAATTTCCGGCTATCGTCGAATATGCGTAAAAAAGTTTTTTCTCCGTTATCCCGTTCGATGATTCTTACGAAACGGTAGCCCTCTTCTTTTAAATCCACATGTTTTTTTATCTCTTCGGGAGAGAGAAAATTTTCGAAATCCACATCCATGATTTCGGCTAATTTTTGAGCTTTCCCTTTTAGACTGAGTCGGGGGAATTTTTCGTCCAATTCTTTGTTTTCACATTTCTCGTAATAATATACATATTCCATTTTCAAATCGGGTTTGAAACGGATGTATTTTTTAAACCTGCCGATATCGGTATTGACCATATGGGGGGCTCCTTCATGATAATCCGGATCCAAAAGATTGACATAGGTCGTAATCTTAAGTCCCCCGTTTAACTGTTCCATGACTTCCCGACTGGTTTCCGTCAGGGTTTCGCTTTTTACGGCCGTGCTGTCGTAATAGAATGTAAATTTGGGATAGCGGCTCAAATATCCGGCGGCAAGTGTACAAACCGAGACGATAATATATTTTAATGTGCGTTCGACGGAGCCGGAGAGTTTACCGGATTCCAATTTTATGATGGAAAGACTTAGGAAGAACAGGGTTATGATGATGAAGTAGAGAATATCTTCGCTGCAAATCAAGCCGTTTGTAAGTTCTTCCGTACGTCCCGACAGGGATAACCAATAAGTGATATCTCGTATGAAGCCTATATCCTGCCACAGGTATTTTATATAGTTGAGAAAGGACAGGATTCCCAATGTGCATATGGCTGCAACCACTTGATAAGAGGTGAGAGAGGACATAAAAAGTCCGATTGCGGAATAGGTGACGATAAGCAGATAAATGCCCAAAAGTCCCGACAGGGATAAGGGAAGATCGAAGTTTTCGATATGGAAAGCGGACAAGACGATGGTGGTTGCGAGAATTCCGCACAAAATAAGTCCGTATGCAGCCATCGAGAGGAATTTTCCCCATATGATTTTGTGGGAGGATACGGGAGAGGAGTAGAGTAGTTTTATAGAGCCGCTGCCGTATTCCTGACTCATGAGTCCCATGGTAAGCAGCGGGATGTAGAGGTATAGATGTTCTTTTATATTGAAGAAAACGCCTAAGTTCCCCGAATATATTCCCTTTGTGACGCTATACCATAGAGGACTCCTGAAAGATTGCTGCATGGAGATGACATCCAATAAGTCGGTATAGGCCATGGCTGTATGGAAGGAGAATATCGCCAAAATAATCCATGCAATGGGGGATACGAAAAGGATCCTGATTTCCGTCCCGGCTATTTTTAGAATTTTTCTCATGATTCCGGTTTTAGAATGGAGTTTTTTTTCCGGACAGTCTTGCAAAAATCGTATCGGCCGAAATTTTCTCTACGGTTATTTCCCGTATTTCCCAGTTGCCGGCTACGGCGGCATTTATAATGCGGCCGGTGATTTCTTCGTCTCCGTCGAAATGCATGCGGAAGTGCATTCGGTCGATTTTTTCGACTTTCGAAATACCGGGAATTTTTTCGAGAACTTCGATGTCGGGAGGATTCTTCATATACGTTGTGAGGGTATCGGGGCGAATGTAGTTGTTGAATTCCTCCATCGTTCCGGAGAACACCAAACGGCCGGATTCTATCATCTTTATATGGTCGCATGTAGCTTGTACTTCCGACAATATGTGAGTAGAGAGCATTACGGAACGTTCTTCGGCAATTTCTTTGATAAGCCGGCGTATTTCGACGATTTGATTGGGGTCGAGTCCGTTTGTAGGTTCGTCGAGTACGACGAATCCGGGATTATGGATGATGGCTTGAGCGATTCCCAATCTCTGTTGATAGCCTCCCGAGAGGTTTTTTATAATCCTTTTGCTGAAATGTCCTATCCCGCATTTTTCCTTGGCCGTAGATACGGCTTTTTTGATTTTTTTAGGCGGAACGGAACGGAGTTCTGCCGTATAGGTCAGATATTCGTCTACGGTGAGATCCGTATATAAGGGCGGTTTTTGGGGGAGGAATCCCAAATAGGATTTTGCCAGTATGGGATTGTCTCCGGCATCCGTTCCGTTTATATATACCCGTCCTTGTGTTTGGCGTAAGACGCCGCATATAATATTCATGGTGGTGGATTTACCGGCTCCGTTGGAGCCGAGTAAACCCAATATGCCCTTTTGGCGGATTTCGAAATTCATATCCCGTATCGCCCAATTCACATGGTATTTATGGGAGAGATGTTCTACTTTTACGATAGGTGTTTCCATATTATTTTCCGATAGATTGCACACAGGATATTTTTCCGAATCCCCCTTCGGTTTTTATATGAGCGAGATCGATATCCCCGCTTCCTATATTGATAAGCGGGAGAAGATGCACTTTCCCCTCGTTCCCGTTCCAGGTGGTTACAATCAGTTGATTGTTGTTTTGAGGAAGTTCCGGCAATTGGGACGTACTGTCGTACAACCACCAGGACTGTTTGAACATTTTTATTCCCGTAATGGTTTCTCCGGCCGGAGCCGTATATTTCCGGGAGAACAGGATTTTTTCGCCCGTCATAATGCCTGCATAAATCTCCGTTTCGGTAGCCCAGAACATAATGCGTTGATTTTCGGAGAATGCATATCCTACGGCATTCGAACCGGCTATGTGTTCCGGAATTTCGTATACCGTAGTAATATGGGCCTTCCGGGTTTGTACATAGTTGGTAAAAACATTTTTGCAAAATCTGTAAATCGATATTTTGGAAGTCGTTTTATGTTTCATTAAGAAGCAGTATTCGTAGTTATCCACGATGTCCGCAGCCAAACATTTGAGATTCGGTTGATTCGTAGGGTCTGCCGCTTCTCCGTCCACATTTTCCAAGGGTTTCATGACCATGAGACTCCCCGTTGTAGCCCATATATTTTCCGTATACCAGAACTTTCCGTTTTTCCGGTCGTAGAAAATAGCATCCGGATTTATATCCTCCCCGTTATACCGATGTTCTTTTGCGATATAATCGTCTATTTCATAATCTCCGTTTAAGGGCAGACCGAATTTGAAGTTCGTACTATGGGAACTTATGATGAGTTTATGATTTAAAATGAGCATGAATACCTGACGTCCGTTGCCGAGATATTGGAAATTAAAATTCGATGGAGGTGCAAAAAAGAGATCCGTATTTTCTCCGCTCAGATGGAAATCGAGAGGGTTTATTTTGAAAATGGAGTTGGGAGTAATGGCATACAGTTCTTTTTCTTTAAATCGGATGGTATAACTCATTTCTTTGACAATACCCGGCAGGAGCTTATCGTTGGCAGTGCTGTATATATGGCGTTTGAGCCGGTCTTTCCCTTTGAATCCGCCGGTGATTTCAGGTGCCATCCAAAGGCTGAGGTCCGAGTTCTTTCCGTCTTTGGAATCTGCAATGACCAAACCTTCGTCGAATTCGGAGCTTATCTCCAAATTCCATTTATGACTGTATTCTACGCGGAGAGCCGTATCCCTTACGATAAACCATAGCAGGTAAGGTTTTATACTGGGAGACAGTTTGATGACGGTTTTCAGATGCATATCGTTTCCTATGTTTATCCAATGCATCGCATCCGTAAACGGCATGTCCGAGATAAGCCATTTATATGTAAGTCCGTTGCTGCTGCCGTTTTTGGTTACCTTGGGGTTTAGTTTAAGGCTATCGAATTGGACGACCCGGATTAAAGATTCGATACCTGTCGTATCGATGACGACATCGGGTATTTTATTCAGGTCTAAATTGCTTTTATCATCGTAACAGGCGGATGTGAATATCCCGTATACGATAGTTAACCAAAGGAGTATTTTATATTTCATTATTCCGAAGTTTTAAATTTGTTTTATTTTAATAAGTCCAGTAGCGCGGTACGATTTTTCTGCCTTTATAAGGGCCGTCGTCGTGAATCAGGGGATTCCCCTCTCTTTCGTATTTTTTCACCAAATCACCGAATTGCGTGCCGTATACTATCATTTGATCCATAATTTGATAACATGAAGAAAAATCGCTTATGCCGGTGGCTTCGATAATTCTGCGATAGACTTCGGTGGAATATTGCAAGCAGAAAAATATTCGGATACGATTCCAATAAGGAGGACGGATGAGAGTATTCGTCCAACTTATGATACATTCGGAAGATTCCGTATTTCCGGTTTTAAAATCTTTGGAATCCGTGATCCGTATATGAACGGCTAAGGAAGAGGTGTCCAATTCGGGTTTTTTGAAAACTTCGAATCGGAGAACTCCGTCGAATGCCCCGGCTTTTACGTATCCGTCGATATAACGGTATTCCGAAGGTTCGGCCGTAGTTAAACTGTCGGCGACGATTTCCATTGCGACTTCTCGATCATAGTCCTTAGTCTCGCCGATTATACGTAAAGGGACATATACGGTATCTTTTTCCGCCTTGTTGTTGTGTATGAAGGAGTATTCTATTTTGCTTTTGGTAATGTTTATTGCCGCATAATCGCTAAAGCCGGTGATTTCGTCTTTTTTACATCCTATGCAGATAAAGAGAATCGGAATTAATATTTTGTATTTCATTTTTTCTCGTATTAATACGGTTACTGAACTCTGTTGCCGGTCGATATTTCTTCGTCCGGATAGGGGAGCATGTATTTTTTGTCGTCCATTATATTTTTATAATTGGGAATATTCTCCATGCCCAATCGTTTATAGAAGAAGAACAATTGCCCTTCGCATACGAACTCTTTCCGGTATTCTTTTAATATTTCATTCATGATTTCCTCTTTCGAGAGAGTATTCGGGAGTTCGAATTCTTCTTTGATACCCCGATTGGAACGGACGGTATTCATATATTCCACGGCTTTTATCAAATCCGTATCCTTCTCCGAGAGCATGCATTCGGCCATGATATAAAACATTTCGGATATGCGCAGCATAGGCATTCTGTTGGCATATGCCGTATTATAATTCGGGCATTGACGTAATTTGGCCGGGACGAAAATACCGGGGGAGGCTTCTTTGAACAGCCGTATTCTCCGGTAGTCGGATAATCCGGGCCCTTGCAGGACGGGATTCCAATTGTCGTCGTATCCGATTTCGATTTCATATGTCTCGTTAATTTGTTCTTCATTAATTTTGAAAGTGTTGAAGTTGTCGATTTGTGCTTCCGTAAGGAAATTGGCGGTAATGGAATGTATTTTGTGTACATTGAGGGAGAATACGTGTTCCGTAGAAAAAGTCAAATCCTGTTGAGCTTGTTCGCTATGATTGATGGAACGGGGCGTTATCCATTTGAAGGGATAATGTTCGACTACTTCCCGGGCGGCTGCAAGGGCTTTATGCTTATCCTCGTCGCTCCCTTTCCACATATGAATGCGGGCCTCCAAAGCTTTGACCGCATAATAATTCATACGCATATCCCTTTTGTCGTAGAAACCGGCGGTATTGACTTCCGCATAGTGGGATTCGGGGAAATTCCCGGTGATGGGGTCTTGTTTTAAAAGTTCGAGGGCTTCGCTTATGTCGCTTAATAACATTCGGAATGTTTCTTCGTAGGAACGTTGAGGCGTCGTATTTTTTGAAAAAACGGTCACATAAGGTATGGTGGGACGGGTGGCGATGTCTTCCCGGCTTTGCCAGTTTCCGTAACCGAACAATCGCAATAAGTCGAAATGCAGGTATGCCCGCAAGCCCAATAATTCCCCTTTGATGAGCCGGTGATTTAAAGGATGGAGGACGGAGCGGTTTTTTTCCAAATATTTTAATTCGTTATTGATATTCGCTATGGTATTATAGGTAGACAGCCATACGGATTTTACGATTTCGGATACGAATTTTTGGTTGTAGTTATATTCTTGAATATGGGAAAGGACATTCATGAAATTCGAATAGTTTTGTCCGAGCATGTCTACGGCGAACCATGTCATATTTTTCCCGTACATATCGGCAGAGGCCATATTGATGTATATGCCCATCAGGGCATTTCTGAATCCGGCTTCCGTTTCGAATTGTCGTTCGTTGTCGATTTCCATATCCGAAGGAGCGTGGAGCCATTCGTTACAGGAGATTATTCCCAAGGAAATCAGGAGGATAATATATGATATTTTTTTCATAATTCGGATATTTTAAAAGGTTAGGTCCAATTGAAAGGAGGCGGTACGGGAAAATGGATAGGAGATGCCTCGTTCCGTTTTTATCGTGGAGAATACGGCGATATTATTCATATAGCCGGATAGTCGCATCCGTTCCACCCCCATATTTTTAAGCCGTTTGCAATTGAAATCGTAATAGAGGCTGACGGAAGATATATTCATTTCGTTTCGCCTTTGTACGAAACGGGTGGTCGCTCTGGTTTTTTCCTGTAGGACGGTGGTGGCTACTCCGTCCCGGATGTAGACGGAATATTCTCCCAAACGTTTGAAATCGGCTTTTTGTCCCGGTTGTTGCCATCTTCCGGAAAGCACGCGTCGATCCACATTATCGAGGATATCGATATTTTCGACTTTATCTACTAAGGTGGCGTTATACATTTTACTTCCTCCCATGAAATTGCATACGATATTGAATCCGAAATGCCGGTATTCTCCGTATATGCCGAAATTTCCCATGTATTTGGGATAGGAAGTTCCTGCCATTACCATGTCGGAAGCATCCCATTCATATGTGGTAGTCCCGTTTTTTTTGATATAGATTTCATTTCCCGTGGAAGGGTCTATTCCCATGGAAGGAACGGCCCATATGGCATCCATCGGCATGCCGTTTATATATTTGAGTACCGGTTTGTTATATCCTTTTTCGGAAGCGATTTTATTCTGATTTTCGTTGAAGATTTTTATGGCATCCGAAATTTTCAATATCTTATTTTTATTTGTGGTTATATTGAAATTGACATTCAGGAATCCTTTATCCGCTTGCCATATCTGATAGGCGGCGAAGAGTTCGATACCCCTGTTTCTTACTTTTCCGAGGTTTTCGCTTACTTTTTCAAAACCGGTGGAAAGGGGAATATCTATATTGGTGACCATATTTTCGGTGTCTGCAATATAATAGCTGAAAATGAGGTCCAAGTTTCCTATTTTCATATCCATGCCGATATTATAGTCCGTTTTTTGTTCCCATTTGAGACCGGGATTTTCCATATTTTTCAAATAGGCTCCTATAAATCCCTGGTAAGTGGTTTCGAGATAATAGGTATAGGTTGCAAGGGAGCGGTTGTTCATGAAATTTTGATTTCCGGTGGAGCCTACGGAAGCCCGCAGACGGAGTTGGCGGAAAAAATCCTTTCCTTTCATCCATTTTTCGTTATGGATGTTCCAACCTAAACCAATGCTCCAGAAGGTTGCCCATAAATTTTCCGTTCCGAATACCGAGGCCGCATTGGGACGCAGAGTGAGGTCGGAAAAATAACGGTCGTCGTAACTGTAGGATAAATAGCCTAATAAGGCAATATCCCGGTTAACGGCACTTATCCCTACAGGTTTGGAGTCTTTCGTATATTGTTTGGCAAAGGAGATACTATGCATATAGTCGTAAGGAAATCCTTCGGCACTGAAAATCGTTTCTTCGAATTTTTTCTCCGACATTTTTAAACCGAAATTTAAAAACAATATATGTTTGTCGAGAATCCGATTGTAGTTCAAGTTGAAATCCCCGGATATATCGTGACTTTTCCCTTCATTGATTTGATAACTTCCCTTTCGGAAGACGTCTTCCATATAGTATTTATGAAAGCGGGAGTGTTCGGCCGGATAATATTCGTCTGCATCGTTGCGGTGGGCATTGATACCCAATCTCAGATTTGCTTTGAAGTGTTTCAAAAAATCGAATTCGACGAAAAAATTATCGGAAAAATCCAGGTAAGCGGTTTGGTTTTTCAATTCTAATTGCGCATCGTACAAAGGATTGGGGGTCATGGTTTCGTATTCCGCATATCGAGGTATCTTCCCGTCCTTCTCGACGGCTCTCATATAGGGATTCATCCGGGCATAGAGGATGAAATTTCCGTAGGGAGAATTCGAAGATTTGTTTCCGGTTACATTTATTTTATTCCAGAACAGGAGATTTCGATAGCGATAAGAAATATCCAAGGTCGTGGAATATATATCGCGATAGGATTTTTTCATAATACCGTTTACCCTTCCGTAGGAGAAATCGGCTTTTGTTTTGAGAAATTTATCTCCCAATTCCACGGAGAGGCTGTGCTTTTGTCCTATTCCCGTGCGAAGCGGTTTGGCCAACCAATAAGTGTCGAGTCCTTCCAATATCCGTTTCAGTCTCGTGTTGTACAATAAATGCCGGTCGATACTTATATCGGGGCGCTCGTGCTCGTATACGCCTTCGATACGTTCCACCTCTAATTTTTCGCGCGCATTTGTGAGCTGATAACTGCTGAGATCCGGCCATTGGATGTCTAATTTTGCAGAATAGGAAATACGATGTCCGCTTGCTCCCAACCGTTTGGTTTCGATTACCACGACTCCGTTGGCTGCCTTGGAACCGTAAATGGCTTTGGCTGCCGCATCTTTGAGGATAGTGATGTTCTGAATGCGGTTTATGTCGATATCGAGGGCTTTTTCCATATTTATTTCGAATCCGTCCAGGATGAACAGAGGCTGGTTCGGTTTGCTTTGATAGTTTCCTTTGAGATTCATGGAGTTATCCGTTTCGCCTTGGAAGGTAGACCGGCCTCTCAGGTTGAGTTCCGGGAGTGCATTCGGATCCGAGCCCTGTACGAAATTGTCCATGACAAACAGGGAGGGGTCGAGATTTTTCAGGCTTTCGAATATATTGGCATTGCCGACTCTCCGGATTTCGGCTTCGGACAGGGTGCGGGCCACCCCCGTATAGCTTTCGGCTTTCCTTGTGAAAATTCCGGTTACTACGACTTCGTCCATGGCTTTAATGTCTTCTTCGAGTACGATATCGAGAATTTGTCTATCTCCTATCCTTACTTCTTCGGTTTTGTATCCTATAAAAGAGAAGACGAGGGTTTGGACATATTCCAGAACGGATAAATCGAATTTCCCGTTTTTGTCGGTTGCCGTTCCCCAATCGTCGCTCCCCTTTATTCTGACCGTAGCCCCCGGCAAAGGCTCTCCTTTGGGGTTTTTTACCTTTCCGGATATGAGTTTGGAGCGGGCTTGCGTTTTCGGGCGGATGACAATCTTATCTCCGTATTCCATGCATATGAGGTTGCAGTCTTTGATGACGGCATCGACGGCTTGAAAGACGGTGACATCTCTTAAATTCAATGTGATTTTGTGTTTTTCCTTTTCCGTTTCTTCCTGTTTGAAAACGACGATATTGTCGGCAATGCGATTGATTTGCCGTAGAGCATCCGTTATTCCCGTTTGTTCAAAAGAAATGGAGATGCGTTTCTCCCTTTGGGCTTCGACATTATTCGTAAATGCGAGGAGGTGGACGAGTAGAATTAAAATCCCGGATGATTTCCCGTAAAGCCGGGCCGGAAATTTTTGTTTAAAATCCTGTTTCTGTTTCATAAATATTAGGTGTAGTTGTTTTAATAAGAAAGAGGTATTATTCGATGCGAACGATGTCTTTTTCTATACGAAATTCGGGACCTCCGGCGATCGTCAAGGCTTTTAATACGGATTTCAAACTTTCGTGTTTGTATATACTTCCGTAAAAAGTGTTTTGTGAGACGGTTTCGTTTTCGTATATGAATTTCACACCGTACCAACGGGATAATACCGGGAGTAATGTTTTTAAATCCGTACCGTTGAGGATATAAATACCTTCTATCCATGAAATCGCGTGGGAGATGTTTGCACGTACCGTTTTCAAATTGCGATTCCGCTTATCCCATTCCGATTGCATTCCGGGTTCCAAAATTACGGAATGGAGGGCGGTATCGCTCTTTGCGGGACCTACGGAAACTCTGCCGCTGATAAGGGTTGTGGTAATGGTTTTTTCTTCGGGATAGGCTTTGATATTGAAGGAGGTTCCCAAAACTGTTGTAGAGATATCTTCGGTTTCGACGATAAAAGGTTTATGAGGGTCGGGACGCACCTCGAAATAAGCTTCTCCTTTCAAAACGACTTTTCTTTCGATTCCGGAGAAATTTACCGGATAGGAAAGTTCCGTTTCGGAATTGAGGCGAACCTTGGTGCCGTCGCTTAAAATGAGTCTGTATTCGGCTCCCGATGTCGTATTGATTTTATGTACGGCTTTATTTTTTTGTTTTGTTTCGGGGAGATTGTAGGATAGGGTTTTCTCTCCGTGTATTATTCGTATACCGCTTATGTCGGAACTCATATTCTCGGTTTCCAGATTGAGTCTTTTTCCGGATTCGGTGGTGAGTATTACGTGATTGAAATCGGGGTGAATCGTATCCTTCGGACGGTAGTTACGGAGAAATATTATTCCTCCGGAAATGAGAACGATGGATACGGCTGCTGCAATACGGTACGGGTAGAGCTTTCGACCGTTTAATTTTCGGGATATGTTTTTATGAATGGCTTTAAAATTCGCATGTTTTGCGATGAAATTTTCCAATTTGATTCTTTCCGAAACCGTTTCTCCCGATACGATGCGATTGTAGGTCCTTTTGTTATCGGCGGATGCGTTTATCCATGATTTAAGTATCTCCTTTTCATACGGAGTGATTTTTCCCAATTCCTCCCGTATGATGAGTTCATGTATTTTATGTGTTCCGGATTTCATGTTTTTTTATATAATGACACCGCCGGAAGGGATAGGGGATGACATTGTATTTATTTTTAATCGTTTTTTTCGGTATATTTGTCCGTTAAATACTGATTTTTTTATTATCCGTCGTTTATGGTAGCTTTGAAAGAGTTTATACGAAAGCATTACGCTTCATTATATGCCGTAGCTTTTCGTATAACCGGTGCCAAAGATGTTGCGGAAGATATAGCGCAGGAAGTTATTATAGATTTTTGGAAGAACCCTAATACGGAAGCCATCGATTCCGTAGATGATTTTTTGTTTATTGCGGTTAGAAACAAAACCTTGAACTATTTGCGAAAAGAAAAACGAAGGAATTATCGACATCAAAAACTTTGTGAAGAAAAGACGGAGGAGAACCGGGATGGAGTGTTGAATAAATTGATAGAAGAAGAATACAATCATATCGTATTGGAAGCGGTCGGCAAGTTGCCGGAACAAAGTCGGAAGATTATGCGCTTCGTTTTGGAAGGATTGAATAATAAGGAAATCGCAGACGAATTACAACTTTCCGTAAATACGGTAAAAACCTTGAAATACAGGGCTATGAGACGCATGCGCATATATTTGGAAAAATTCTACGGTTTCCGCTCGTTTACCTTGTTCTTTCATAAATTTACGGCAATATTGAAGAAACGGAATGATTTTGTATCCGGTTAAGGCATATTCGGGATTGTGTAAAGTTGCAGCGGGACAAGTTTTTGATTTTGTCGGGAGCGGAAGATTTTCGGTTTTAAAATATTTTTATCCCCATTTGTGGGGATGTCGGCGGGGATGTGCGATAAGGTGTCGATATTTGAAATACGGCGTATAGGCTCCTGGTGTCCGGGATTTTCGATCAATTGTTTCCGCTAAAAAATCCCCAGTTTAGGGGATTGATATTTTTATCTCAAGGTATCACCTTTGTAAGTTATTTAATCCCGGAGGCCGCAGCCTCCGATATGCTGTATTTTATGAAATTGAAGAAGGGTATTTTTATTATTTCCATAGTCGTTTTAAGCGTTTTTGGAGGTGTATTTTATCTTACGGGTCGGAAAACGGAAGTCGCTCTCGTTAATTTTCCACAGTTTCAAATAGCCCGTATGGTGAAATCTACGGATGGGAGTAAGATAAAGTTCGGAATTTACGGGGCGGAGGATATAAGACGTATAAAAAAATCGGATGCCGCTCTTATTTTCGGTATGGGATTGCGTATAGGCGATGAAGAACGGAATTTTCTGCATTCGCTCGATGCGGAGAAGACGCCTTTTGTCGTCATAGGAGCTACGGATCCGCGCAATAATATTTCCAATCTCGATTCCCTTCATGCCCGGGCTCTCGTGGATTATGCATCCAACGGAGGTACGATTAACTATCGTTCGCTTTTCAATTATATCCGTAAGGAATTGAAAGGAAAGGATGCCGGAGATATAGCTCCCCTTATCCGTATTGCCGACGATGCCTTTTTCCATATGGGAGGCGAGAGGGCCTACGAATCTTTGGCCGAGTATGAGAGCTATTATAAGGGGAGCGGATTTTATAAGGAAAATGCCCCGAAGATAGCTTTGGTAGCTAATATGATAGCCAATCCTTTTACTTCGGATAAGGATTATCTGGATTCTTTGATTATGAATTTGGAGAAAAGAGGTTTCAATCTTTATCCGATCTACGGGATAGGAAGACGGTTGGAGCTTCTGAAGGAGGTGAGTCCGGATGCCGTAGTTTATCTCGCCCACGGACGTCTTGCCATGGGCTATGCCGATGCGGCGGCGGAGTGGCTGGAAAAAGAGAATATCCCTTTATTCGCCCCTTTGACAATCAATAATACCCATGAAGCCTGGTTGGCGGACAAAAGAGGAATGAGCGGAGGTTTTCTTTCTCAAACGGTAACTATGCCCGAATCGGACGGGGCCGTTCTTCCTATGGCGCTTATCGCCCAGTTCGAAGAAAACGGTATTTACGAATTCAAACCCATCCCCGGGAAATTGGCGGATTTTACGCAGACGGTGGCCAATTACATGAAATTGAGGGGAATGCCGAATAAGGATAAGAGACTGGCCATATATTATTATAAAGGGGCGGGGACGGGTCCTTTGGTCGCATGGGGTACGGAAGTTATTCCTTCGCTTTACAACATTCTCAAACGTTTGAAGAAAGAGGGGTATACGGTGAAAAATCTTCCGGATAACCTTAAGGATTTCGAGACTTATGTCATGAAGTCCGGTCCGCTTTTCGGGAGCTATGCCGAAGGGAGTATCCGCAATTATATGGAGTCGGACTACCCGGCTCTCGTGGATGCGGAGGATTACGATCGTTGGCTTAAGGAGAAATTGATGCCTTCGGTTTACGAGGAGCTTATACGTATTCACGGCAATCCTCCCGGAAACTATATGCGTGCGGAAAAGGGAGGACGGGCTTATATAGGCGTTCCCAAGGTGGATTTCGGGAATATCGTGCTTCTACCCCAGCCGATTCAGGGGACGGGGAGCAATTCCTTTGCCGCCGTTCACGGAGCCAATCCCATGCCTCCTCATAGTTATATCGCTTCTTATTTATGGGTGCAAAACGATTTTAAGGCCGATGTCCTTCTGCATTTCGGGACCCACGGTTCTCTCGAATTCATTCCCGGAAAGCAGATAGGCCTGTCCGCTTACGACTGGACGGACCGTTTGACGACCCCCTTGCCGCATATTTATCCTTACAGTCTCGGAGATGTGGGAGAGGCTATGATAGCCAAACGCCGTTCCTACGGCGTTACCGTATCTCATCTTACGCCTCCTTTTATCCCTTCCGATTTGAGGAAAACTACGGACCGGCTTTTGGAGAAACTCGGAGATTATTTGAGTGCGGAAAAAGAGGATGCGGCGCTTTCCGCCGAAATCCGGGAGATTGTGTTGAAATCCGGATTCGATAAAGATTTGAGATTGGATTCGGTTTCCGGTAGACCTTACTCTCGCAGCGAAGCCGAGGAGATCCAGAACTTTGCCGAGGAGGTGGTGACCTCCAAGATAACGGGCGGGCTTTATACATGGGGGCTTCCCTATGCCGAAGACAAAATACGCTCTTCCGTGGAGTTGATGAGTGCCGATGCAATAGCCTATTCGCTTGCCCGAATCGATTTGTTGAAAGGCAGGATTACGGAAAAAGAAATGGGAAATCAGGCCTTTCTTTCTTCTGCCTATAAAAAACCGGTGGCTGCTTTGATAAAATCCTATCTTCGTGCGGGGAAAACCGATCCTTATCCGTTGTTGCGGAAATGGGGAATTACGGAAAACGATTTGAGAAGGGCGGATTCCATACGTATGATATCGTCTCCGGATATGAATCGAATGCTGGGAGATATGCTGAAAGCTTTGCCCGCCGGTAAGAAAGTGCGTAAGCATCCTTCGTGGATTCCTAAAATCGGCCGGCGTCCGGAAACTTCGGAAACCGCAGCGGCTCCCGTGCCCGAAACGGAACGGAAATCAAGTCCGGAAGTAAGGGCTTTTGCGGATGCCGTATCCGATTTGAGAGAAGCCGCCTTGAATTTGACGTATTACGGGGAACGGTTGCGTATTTCTCCCGAGGCGGAACTGAAAGCTTTGTTGAATGCTTTGAACGGAGGTTACGTTGCACCTACGTCCGGAGGGGATTATGCAGCCAATCCGCGCACTTTGCCTTCGGGGAGGAATATATATTCGGTGAATGCCGAGGCTACTCCTTCGCTCAAGGCATGGGATAACGGGGTAAAATTGGCCGAAGATATGATAGCCGCTTATAAGGAATCCCACGGAGGGAAGATGCCCGTCAAAGTCAGTTTTTCCCTATGGTCGGGAAGTTTTGTCGAGAGCGAGGGAACTACGATTGCGGAAATCCTCTATTTGCTCGGAGTGGAACCGGTTCGGGATATGTTCAACCGGGTATTGGACGTACGTTTGATACCGATGGAGCGCTTGGGGCGGCCGCGTATAGACGTATTGGTACAGACTTCCGGGCAATTCCGGGATTTGGCCGCATCGCGTCTGGCTCTTATCCATAAAGCCGTGATGTTGGCGGCTAAGGCCGGCGACGGAGGAGAGAACTACGTGGCTAAGGGGGTGGCGGATGCGGAAAAAGTACTGCTCGGGAAGGGATTATCCCCCGAAGATGCTCGGGAGTTGTCTGTAACGAGAGTGTTCGGAGGGCTTAACGGAATGTACGGAACCGGAATCAATTCCATGGTGGAAAGCGGCGACCGTTGGGAAAAAGAAAAAGAGATTGCCGAGGTCTATTTGAATAATATGGGTGCTTTTTACGGAAATGCCGACCGTTGGGGGGATTTCAGGACGGGGGTTTTCGAAGCTGCCATGCAGAATACGGAGGTGGTGGTTCAACCTCGTCAAAGCAATAATTGGGGGGCTCTGAGTCTGGATCACGTATACGAATTTATGGGAGGTATGAGTCTTGCCGTCCGCAACGTGACCGGAAAGGATCCGGAAGGCTATTTCAACGATTTGCGTAACCGTTCGCATTCGAGGGTGCAGAAGTTGAATACCGCCATAGGCGTAGAAGCGCGGACCACTTTGTTGAATCCTGCATACATCAGGGAACTGGTGAAGGGAGGAGCCTCGTCCGCTTCGGTATTCGCCGAGACCGTCCGGAATACTTACGGGTGGAATGTGATGAAACCCGATGCCATACATGGCGAAATGTGGAATGACATTTATAAGGTGTATATAGAAGACGATTTTCGTTTGGGGCTGAGGCGGTTTTTCGAAAGAGAAAGCCCCGCCGCCATTCAGGAGATTACGGCCGTTATGATGGAAACCGCAAGGAAAGGCTATTGGAAGGCTTCGGAAACCCAGCTCCGGACGATTGCCCGGCTTCATGCGGAAGTCGTAAAGACGCACGGGGCCGCCTGCAACGGTTTTACCTGCGATAATGCGAAATTGGCCGATTTTATGCGGAAACATATGGATTCCGGAGAGGTGAGCGAATACCGGAAGAAATTGGATGAGGTGAGGAAGCCCGATAATGTCGAGGGCAAAAAAGATAATGTGGTTTTGAAGAAAGAGGAGAAGAATGCCCTTAAAAAGGCCTCTCGTCCCTTTTATTCTTCGAAAATAGCTTTGGGCGTGTTCGCCGTATTCGTAGCCTTGGTGCTTATGTTGTATTATATGCGGAAAAACGGGAAAAATGGATAATATTCTCTTTTTATTGGCCGTATTTGTTTTTTTGAGGGAATTGCTGGAGATCAGCCTTATTCCTTCCCGCCTGTGTCGTTATTCATTCGCTTTACTTACGGGAGCGGCGATAGTGCTCGAACATTCTTATGCTTTGGGCGGAAATAAATTAGTGTTCGAGGAGATGATGTCTGCGAAGGATGCGGCTCTCAATCTGTCGCTCGTCGTGATGGGGGATGTGGTTTTCACCTTTTTCTTCGCCTCGGCCGTCGCTTATCCCGGCCGGAGGATACGTAAGAAGATATTGGGTTATTTTCCTTCGCTTCTGATATTTCCTACGCTCTATTATTTGCATATGAATTTATTTTTCGCATCGGGAGGTTTGGATTTCGGATTGATTACCGGATTGTTTGCCGGGGGCACTTTCCTGCTTTTTCTGTTGTTTCCCCGGATTTACAGGCTGTTGTTTCCCGATAAGGAATCCGGACTCGAATTGATATTTCTGCTTTCTTTGTTTATCGCCGCACTTTCTTTGTGTACGACGATTTTCCATCCTTCCACTACGATTTATACCCGGGTGGGGGAAGCTTTCGACTGGAGGAGTTTGGCCGGTGTGGCGGCGGGTATTGCGATATTGGGAGTTACGGGGTATTTGTGGACGCGTTATGGAAAACAATTTATGTATCATATAAAATTTAAACGATAATGGAGAATATTTCGAATGTGTTGTTTTGGATATCGAACGGATTTTTGGCGCCTGTGATTGTGGGTTTGATTTTCCTTTTTTTGAAGTCCGTTTTTTTGTTGGGCGGTTTTTATGCCCAGTATATTCAGCGCCGTAAGGTGGAGCATAAGATAAGGCCTGTGTTTAAAGAGTTGGATTTTAGTAGGTTGGGACAATTGATGGAAGAATTGAAGGAGGGTAAGGATTTGGGAAATTTTGTAGAACTCGTTCGGCATATCGTCGAACCCGGCATAGGAATGGCTAAAATCAATTTTATGGTGTCGGAATACGAAATAAGTTTGGACAAGGATTTGAGCAGTCCGAAGATCTTGACCAAATTCGGACCGATTTTGGGGCTTATGGGGACTTTGATTCCGATGGGGCCGGCTTTAGTGGGTTTGTCTTCGGGGGATATCGCCTCCATGGCTCATAATATGCAGGTGGCTTTTGCGACTACCGTTATCGGTTTGTTTTGCGGCGGCGTGGGCTTTGTGGCTCTTCATATCCGTCAGCGCTGGAATGCAAGGGATATGTCCCGTCTGGATTATATTACCGAACTTATAGAGGAGGAAACGGGGTATGGGAAGAAGGCGTAGACGGAGTGTTGGGGAGGATCACGATCCCATGTCCCTTTTGTCGAATCTTTTCGACGTGGCTATGGTATTCGCTCTGGCTCTTATGGTGGCCATGGTGACCAAATTCAATATGACGGAAATATTTTCCAAAGAGGATTTTACCGTAGTGAAGAATCCCGGAAAATCGAATATGGAGATTATCGTAAAAGAAGGAGAGAAAATCACCAAATACAAACCTTCCGAAAATCAAACCCGGGGAGAAGGGAAAAAAGGGAAAAAAGTGGGGGTGGCCTATCAGTTGGAAAACGGCGAAATCATCTATGTGCCCGAATAAAATGACCGTGTTCCCGCTCGATTCGATGATGCCGTCCCCTATGCCTGGGATTCTTCGAAGAGTTTCCAAAGGTTGTCTTTGGGAGGGATATCGGCCGTAATCGTAATCGGTTGTCGGCTTACCGGATGAATAAAAGAGATGCTGCGGGCATGGAGGGATATGCCTCCGTTTTCGTTGGAACGCGGAAACCCGTATTTGAGATCTCCTTTTATGGGACATCCTATTTTTGCCAATTGACATCTGATTTGATGGTGGCGTCCGGTATGCAGTTTTATTTCTATGAAAAAGTATTTGTCCGAATGGCCCACCACCCGGTAGTCCAATACGGCTTTCTTGGCAGCTCCTTTTGGATTGTTATAGGCAAAAGATTTGTTCTTCGCCGTATCTCTTACGAGATAATGGGTGAGGGTATCCTGCTCTTTGGGAGGGAGTTCGGCCGTAATGGCCCAGTAAATTTTCCGGATTTCCTTTCCCTCTTCCTGAAACATGCGGTTCAGCCGTTCCAAAGCCTTGGAGGTGCGGGCAAAGATAACGACTCCGCTCACCGGCCGGTCTATACGGTGGGGAATACCCAAATAAACGGCTCCCGGTTTGCGGTATTTCTTTTTAATGTATTCCTTGACTTTCTCGCTTAAGGGGATGTCGCCGCTTTTATCTCCCTGTACGATGTCGGAAACCGCTTTGTTTACGGCGATGATGTGATTATCTTCGTAAATGATTTCCATATTCAGTATTGTTCTTTTTCGTTGGGAAAATCCAAGGTTTTCACGTCGTGTATATAATTGCGTACCGCTTCCGACATATCCTCGTAAAGATTGGCGTATCTGCGCAAAAAACGGGGGGAGAAGTCGTTGATGATGCCCAGCATATCGTGAAGTACCAGCACCTGTCCGTCCACTTTTGCTCCGGCACCTATGCCGATGACGGGAATACGCACCCGGGCGGCTACCCGGGCGGCGAGTTCTGCCGGTATTTTTTCGAGAACGAGGGCGAAACATCCCGCCTTTTCGAGGAGAAGGGCATCCTGAATGAGTTTTTCCGCTTCCTCTTTTTCTTTGGCCCGTACCGTATAGGTGCCGAATTTATGGATGCTTTGAGGAGTGAGGCCGAGATGTCCCATAATCGGAATGCCCGCACAAAGGATTCTGTCGATGGAGTCGAGTATTTCCTCTCCTCCCTCCATCTTTATGGCGTCGGCTTCCGTTTCTTTCATAATGCGGATGGCGGAACACAGGGCCTCTTTACTATTGCCCTGATAGCTTCCGAACGGCATGTCCACCACGACGAGCGCCCGGTTTACGGCTTTTACCACCGACGTGGCATGGTAAATCATTTGGTCTAAAGTTATGGGCAGGGTGGTTTCGTATCCGGCCATGACGTTTGCAGCCGAGTCGCCTACCAATATGACATCGATGCCGGCTTGATCCACGATTCGTGCCATGGAATAGTCGTAAGCGGTGAGCATGCTTATTTTTTCTCCCCTTTGCTTCATATCGAAGAGGACCCGGGTCGTAATTTTCCTGATTTCTTTGTTTACTGACATTTTATTCGTTTTTTAAAACGGCAATTGGGGTTTGGGAACCTTTGGTCTTATCCCCGATTCTGACTTTTATTTCGGCATCGAGAGGGAGAAATAAATCTACGCGGGAGCCGAATTTGATAAATCCGGCATGTCCGTCTTGCGAAACTTTATTGCCGATGACCGCATAGCTTACGATACGTTTGGCTACGGCTCCGGCAATCTGCCGCATAAGTACCGATCCGTTTTCTCCTTCTATCACGATGGTCGTACGTTCGTTTTCTTCCGAAGATTTCGGAAGATACGCTGCGGAGAACTTCCCTTTATGGTATTTGAAATATTTGACGATACCGTTGATGGGATACCAGTTGATATGCACGTTGAATATGTTCATGAATATGGATACCTGTATTCTCCGGTCCTTGAAATATTCGTTTTCCGGTGTCTCCTCGACGACGACGATTTTCCCGTCGGCGGGAGCGAGCACCGTATTGTTCTGTATGCGTATCCTTCTGTGAGGGGAACGGAAAAAGTTAATGATGAGGAGGTAGACGAGAGTGGATATAGAGATAAATACAATCCGGGAAACACTGTGCGAGCACAGGTATACGAAGAATATATTTAAAATCAGCCACAGGATTCCGCTTTTCAGGATAATCCGATATCCGGCTTTATGTATTTTCATTGTCGTATGTTCTATAATTTTTCGGAGGGTAAAAGTAGATAATTTAAACCGGAAAAAAAAGAGATGCGGATTTATCGGGAGAAAATTAAGAAGATAAAAATCGCAGGGACGGTAAAAAGTACGGAATCGATACGGTCTAAAATGCCTCCGTGCCCGGGAATGATATTTCCCGAATCCTTAATGCCGGTGGAACGTTTCATCATGGATTCGATTAAATCCCCGAATGTCCCGAAAACGACGGCAATTAATCCGATTGCCAATATTTTCCATGTGCACAATCCCGTGAAGGGGGCGATAAAATAGGCGATGATAAGGGTTGCCATACCTCCGCCCACGGCACCTTCCCAGGATTTTTTGGGAGATACGGACGGAAATAAACGATGTTTCCCGAAGCTGACTCCGAATATATAGGCGAAGGTATCGTTGATCCATATCATAAGAAAGGGGAGGAATACGGGTTTGGGATTCCAATTTCCATGGAAGTTTCCGGGGAAATAAAAGAACAGGGTGAAGGGAAGGGATATGTAAAGGATTCCGAACAATCCCATGGCGATATTTTGTAACCCGTTTTCGTTTTTGAGATATAATTCCGTTATATACATGGCGGATATGCTTATCAATGCAAGGGCATAGGTGAATTTGAAGCCGAAATGGAAATCCAGAAAACCGGATGTGAAAATAAGAAGGCCGGATACGTATACGAAAAATCTGTTCGGACGTATATTCACCCGGTTGCACATATTCATATATTCTGTCAATGCAACGAATTCGATAAGGGAAAAGAGTGCGAAGAAAAGGATGGGATGTATGAAGATACATCCCGTTATCAACAATACGAAAACAATCCCGCTGAGGGTACGCAGTTTTAAGGAGCTCACTATTTTATGTTTTTAACGATTTCTTCGGCTTTTTCGCTATCCTCGGGAGCGACCATAACCCGTATTTCTCCGAGGCGGAAAGCCGAGCCTTTATGACTGAGCAGAACGGCTTCTATACCGTTATTAGCCAATATGTCTTTGACCATTTCAGCCTTAAATTCCAAATCCGTTTCGTAAATGGATATCCAATGATTCATAATTCGATTTTTATTGAGAACTGTCCTTATTTTCTTCATCGTCTTTCCACGGGCGTTTGCCTAATATCCTTTCCAAATCGTCGCTGAAAATGACTTCTCTTTCCAACAGGAGTTCCGATATTTCCCGATGTTTTTCTCTGTTGGCGACTAAGATTTCCTTGGCTCTTACGTAAGCGGCTTCGATCATTTCTTTTACTTCGCTGTCGATGAGTTCGGCCGTTTTTTCGGAATAAGGTTTTGTGAAGGCAAAATCGCTTTGTCCGGAGGAGTCGTAGTAGGAGATATTACCTACGACGGAACTCATTCCGTATATGCTTACCATGGCATAGGCTTGTTTGGTGGCTCGTTCGAGGTCGTTTTGCGCACCTGTGGATATGGAACCGAAACAGATTTCTTCGGCGGCTCTTCCTCCCAATACGGCACACATTTCATCCAATAATTGCTCTTTGGTGGTAATCTGGCGCTCTTTGGGCAGATACCATGCGGCGCCCAATGCTTTGCCTCGCGGAACGATGGTTACTTTGAGCAGGGGATGGGCATGTTCGAGAAGCCATGAAATGGTGGCATGGCCGGCTTCGTGGTATGCAATCGCTTTTTTCTCGCTGGCTCGGATGATCTTGCTCTTTTTTTCCAAACCTCCTACGATTCTGTCTACCGAATCGAGGAAATCCTGGCGTTCTACCCGGCTTTTGTTTTTTCTGGCAGCGATAAGCGCAGCTTCGTTAGTGACGTTGGCGATATCCGCACCTGAAAATCCGGGGGTTTGTTTGGCTAAGAAAGATGCATCCACATCGTCGGCTAAGGCAAGACTTTTCAGATGCACCTTGAAAATTTCCTCCCGGTCTTTTAATTCGGGAAGGTCTACGTATATCTGGCGATCGAATCTGCCCGCCCGAAGAAGAGCGGAATCCAAAATATCCGCCCGGTTGGTGGCGGCGACGATGATTACTCCGGAATTGGTGGCAAAACCGTCCATTTCCGTCAATAATTGATTGAGGGTGTTTTCCCTTTCGTCGTTTGAACCCATATTGGGATTTCTTCCCCTGGCGCGACCGATAGCGTCTATTTCATCGATGAATATGATACAGGGGGATTTTTCTTTTGCCTGTTTGAAGAGATCGCGCACCCTCGAAGCTCCTACCCCGACGAACATTTCCACGAAATCCGAGCCGGACATGGAGAAAAAGGGAACATTGGCTTCTCCGGCCATGGCTTTCGCCATCAGCGTCTTTCCGGTTCCCGGAGGACCTACCAATAAGACGCCTTTCGGTATTTTTCCTCCCAATCGGGTATATTTTTCGGGACTTTTAAGAAAGGATACGATTTCCTCCACTTCCTGTTTGGCCTCCGCCAAACCGGCTACGTCCTTAAAGGAGAGTTTTACGTTGGTATCTCTGTCGAAAAGCTTGGCCTGGGATTTCCCTACATTGAAGATACCGCCTCCTCCGGCACCTCCTTTGCTGATTTTCTTAAAGAAGAAGAAATAGAGCAATATGATGAAACCTATGGGAAGAAGTATTTGAATCCAATCGCCCCAGGCATCGAATTCCGGCTTCGTGTTCAAAATGATGTCGGAAGATTCCGGAACTTCCTTCCGCATATCTTCCAATTGTCTTTCGTACCCGTCTACGCTTCCTATATAGAAATAATAATGCGGACCTTTGGAGTTATTCTTGAATCCTTTGGCTTTCAATTCGGAATAATGGTCGATATTGCCCGGTTTAAGATATACCCGGACCATGGTTTTGTTCGAAACCAAGAGAAGTTGGGAGACATCTCCTTTGGGTATCATTTCCGTCCGTACTTTCTGCCAAGTGGTGAGTACCGGTTCCGTATTGATACTCGGAAGGTAGATGGCGATAATGGCAATCGTCATAATGATGTAAACCCAATAATTGCTGAATTTGCGGTTTTTTCTGCGATTGCCTCCTCCTACGGGAGGGAAGTTTATATCCTCATTTTCTTTCATATATGGTAATGATTAGGGTGTCTGTTTAATTTTTGTAAGTTTTGCATCCGACCAGAATTCTTCTAAATTATAGTAAATACGGGTCGCTTTTTGAAAAATATGTACTACGGTATCTCCATAATCCATAATAATCCATTCCGCATTGTCGTTTCCTTCGGTATGGATGGGAGATTCTCCCGGGTTTTCCTTTATTTCCTCTTCTGTGATTTCCGCCAAAGATCTGACATGGGAACTCGAACTTCCTTCACAGATTACGAAAAATTTGCAGAAACAGTTGGGAATCTTCCTCAAGTCGATTTTTACGATATTTTCTGCTTTGTGCCGGTCGAGAGCGGTGATGATGTCATTTACCAATAGCTCCGTTTTTATCATACATATTCATTTTAGCTACAAAGATAAATTTTAAATATGTATTTCCTTTCAATTGGGAGTATAAAATTACGGATTCGGACGACGGATATTCGTTATGTCGAGCGGAGGGTATTATTTCCGGCGAATATGTTTATAAATCAAGATTTTTATTAAGTTTGCAATTTAGTTCCGGAAGTTAATGACAGAAAATATATAAAGATGGGGATAGAAGAATTGAGTGAACAGGAAATTATTCGCAGGAAATCGTTGAAAGAGCTTGAAGCAATGGGTGTGGACGCTTATCCTGCCCGGGAGTTCGGAGTTACCGCTCATGCGGCGGAGATTAAGGCTTCGTTTACCGATGCGATACCTCCCCGGGAGGTCGTGATTGCCGGCCGGATGATGAGTCGTAGAATCATGGGGAAAGCTTCGTTTTTCGAACTTCAGGATGCTTCCGGAAGGATTCAGGTATATGTCAGCAGGGATGATATTTCGGATGATGAGGAAGCCGTTGCTTATAATAAAGTATTTAAAAAACTGATGGATATAGGGGATATTGTGGGAGTCGAAGGTTTTGTATTCCGTACCAAAACCGGTGAAATATCCGTTCATGCCCGTACTTTGGAGCTTTTGGCCAAGGCCGTAAGACCTTTGCCCGTGGTGAAGGAAAAGGACGGTAACATATTCGACGCTTTCACTTCTCTTGAACAGAGATACAGGCAGCGTTACCTGGATTTGATTGTGAATCCCCATGTGAAAGGGGTGTTCGTAAAGCGGGCGAAATTGATGAAGGCTATCCGGGAGTTTTGTGATTCTCACGGATGTCTCGAAGTGGAAACTCCGGTTCTCCAAAGCATCCCCGGAGGGGCCTCGGCTCGTCCTTTCGTGACCCATCACAATGCTTTGGACATACCTCTGTATCTGCGTATAGCCAACGAGCTTTATCTGAAACGGCTTATCGTGGGCGGTTTCGACGGAGTTTACGAGTTCTCCCGGAATTTCAGAAACGAAGGTATGGACAGAACCCATAATCCCGAGTTTACGGCAATGGAAGTTTATGTGGCTTATAAGGATTATTTCTGGATGATGGGATTTACGGAGAAATTGGTGGAGGCGGCCGCTTTGGCCGTAAACGGGACGACGGAACTTCGGGTCGGGGACCGACTTATAGATTTTAAACCGCCTTATGCCAGAGTGCGAATGACGGATGCCATAAAAGAGCATGCGGGGTTCGATATCGAGGGGAAGTCGGAAGAGGAAATCAGAAGATTTTGCGTGGAAGCCGGTTTGGAGATAGACGAGACCATGGGTAAGGGAAAACTGATAGACGAAATATTCGGGGCCAAATGCGAGGCCAACTATATTCAGCCCACATTCGTATACGATTATCCCAAGGAGATGTCCCCCCTTACCAAAAAGCATCGGGAGAATCCGGAACTTACGGAACGTTTCGAACTTTTTGTAAACGGAAAAGAATTGGCTAACGCTTATTCGGAACTTAACGATCCCATCGACCAGTTGGAGCGTTTTCAGCAGCAGCTCCGGCTTCAGGAAAGGGGAGACGAAGAGGCGATGTTCATAGATTACGATTTCGTGCGGGCTTTGGAATACGGAATGCCTCCTACATCGGGCATGGGTATAGGAATCGACCGGTTGTGCATGTTCCTTACCGATAGCCCCTCCATACAGGACGTATTGCTGTTTCCCCAGATGAAACCCGAACATAAGGAACGTACGGATACGGATGAGAAATTCGTAGAGGCGGGTATACCGCAGGAATGGGTCGCTCCCCTTAAAAAAACGGGAATAGTTACGGTGGAAGCTTTGAAGAAAGTGGAGAATTTCAACAAATTGCATCAGTCCTTATGCGGGATGAATAAAAAAGAGAAATTAGGTCTTACGAATCCCAAGCCGGAAGAAGTGGCGGCATGGATTCATAAAAATTGAATTGAAATGGAGTTATCCGGTAAACAGAGGATCGGCGTTGTCGGAGGAGGAAGTTGGGCGACGGCCATCGCCCGTATTCTTACGGAGAATAACGATAAAATCAACTGGTTTTTAAGGAATATAGATAATATCAATAATTTCAAGATGTTATCCCATAATCCGAGGTATTTGTGCGGCGTGGAATTCGACATGAAGAAATTGTTTTTTACCGACGATCTCAACCTTTTGATAGATAATAGCGATGTCATTATATTCGCCATACCGAGCGCTTTTTTTCAAAACGTATTGGCACGGACGAACCGGAAGTTCAGAAACAAGGTCATCGTTTCGGCCATTAAGGGATTGATTCCGGATAAGAACTTGATTATAAGCGAATTCTTTCATAATCAATACGGAATTCCTTTTGAAGATATCGTGATTATATCGGGACCTTGCCATGCGGAGGAAATAGCGCTCGAAAGACTGTCCTATCTTACGTTTTCGTCTCAAAATACGGAACAGGCGGCTTATGTGGCCGGATTATTCGATTGCGATTACGTGAAGACCAATGTGTTGGACGATATTTACGGTACGGAATATTCCGCCGTATTGAAGAATGTGGTAGCCGTAGCGGCGGGCATCTGTCACGGATTGCGTTACGGGGATAATTTTCAGGCCGTTTTGGTTTCCAACGCCATTCAGGAGATCGAACGTTTCGTGAATACGGTGCATCCTTTGAATCGCGATATCAAGGGGTCCGCCTATTTGGGAGACCTTTTGGTCACCACTTATTCTCAGTTCAGTCGTAACAGGACGTTCGGGACCATGATAGGAAAGGGATATTCCGTAGAATCCGCCCAGATGGAGATGTTGATGATAGCCGAGGGTTATTACGGGGTCAAGGGAATAAAGGAAATCAACGATAAGTATAATGTGGATATGCCGATAACCAATGCCGTATACCGCATATTGTACGAGCATGCCAATCCCGTTTCGGAAATAAAGAAATTGGCGGATAGGTTCAAATGAAGTTTGGTGGGAAATGTATAGAATAGTCGAAGTAAACGATAAAAAAACGGAAAGGGAATTTATAAATTTGCCCCTTCGTTTGTATAAGGATAATCCTTATTGGGTGCGTCCGATAGATAAGGATATACGGAATAAATTCGATCCCCGGAAAAATCCCTGTTTCCGGCACGGGAGGCTTGTGCGATGGATTCTTGTGAAAGAGGACGAGGTTGTGGGAAGGGTTGCCGCTTTTGTAAATGAAAAGACCGCTTGCGTAGGTAAATACCGGGTAGGGCAATTCGGTTTTTTCGAGTGTATCGACGATCGCAAGGCTGCTTTCGCATTATTCGATCGATGCCGGGAATGGTTGGAAAACGAAGGCATGGAAGCGATGGAAGGACCGGTAAACTTCGGGGAACGTTTGGAATGGTGGGGATTATTGGTAGACGGTTACGATAAGATGCCCAATTATAATATGTCTTATAATCCGGAGTATTATGTGGATTTTTTTGAGAGTTACGGTTTCAAGGATTATTATAAACAATTTACTTTCCGTACGCGGGTAATGCCCGAGAGTTTGTCTCCCATGGTGGTATGGAAAGCGGACAGGATGTTGAAGAATCCGGATTATAAAGTATACACCTACGGGGATATAGGACGTAGACGTGCCATAGATGCTTTGCTGGAGGTGTATAATAAGGCCTGGTCTCTCGAAGTTCACGGCGTATCGAGTATTTCGCGGGAAGAAGTTGTCGATACCTATCGCAAAATAGGTCCGATTATGGATAAAAACCTTATTTATTTCGCTTTTTACAAGAATGCTCCTATCGGATTTTTCGTAATGTTGCCGGAACTCAACCAGGCCGTAAAGCGGTTGAAAGGGAAAATGAATATGGGCGGGATGTTGAAACTGTTGTATATCCGGTATATTACCAAAATCAATGTGGCTCTCGGCATTTTATTCGGGGTGGTACCCGAATTTCAGGGAAAAGGAGTGGAGGCTACGATGATAAAAATGTTTTCGGACAAAATGGCGGGAGGAAAGAGTTGTTACGATTATCTCGAGATGAATTGGATAGGGGATTTCAATCCCCCCATGGTTCATTTGATGAGGCATATAAGTGCGACGGCTTCGAAAACTCATGTCACTTACCGTAAACTTTTCGACGAGAGTCGTACGTTCGTACGCTCGGTGGACGAAAATCTCGAAAAGGCATGACGGCGGAACTCATTTGCGTTTTTTTCGTACCGACCATCCGAAATATCCTAATTTCTTTCCTAACCCGAAATATTCCCCGTGCACATAAGTCAGTAGTTTGGTCTTTTCGAGATGGAATTTTCCCGTATTTTTGTCGATGTATTCGGCGTCGGCCATAACATTGACGACATCGGCAATAAACATATCGTGGGAACCTAAAGGAAGGATTTCTTTTACCCTGCACTCTATATTCAGGGGAGATTCCGCAATTAAGGGAGCATCGACGACAATTCCCTTTTCGGGAGTAAGTCGCATTTTTTCAAACTTATTCTCGTTCCTTCCGGAACATACTCCGCACCAATCCGTGGCATAAGCCAGTCTTTCCGTGCTGAGGTTGATGACGAATTCTCCGGTTTCTTTTAGGATGTCGTAAGAATGTCTTTCCTTCCTTACGGATATGTAACACATCGGGGGGGCGGAACATATGGTCCCCGTCCAGCTGACCGTTATGATGTTGTAATTTTCGGGGGCATTTCCGCAACTGACCATTACGGCAGGGAGCGGATAAAGCAGTGTGCCCGGTTTCCAGCGTTGTTTCATATGTTCCGTTTTTAATTGCCGTGTTTGGAATGCAGTTTCAGACGCATCAATCGGAGATCTTCTTCGTCGTATTCTCCTTCGAATTCTTCAAAAGCCTCTTTGATATTGTCGGTGGTAGCTTCCATGAAATAATCCATGATTTCTTTTTGTTGTTCTTCGTCGAGTATTTTATTGATATAATAGTCGATGTTCAGTTTTGTTCCGGAAAACACGATGGCTTCCATTTCTTTTATAAGTTCGTCGAAACTCATGCCTTGTGCCGATGCGATGTCTTCGAGGTCGATTTTCCTGTCTATATTCTGTATGATGTACACTTTGAATTTGGATTTGTTGGCAACGGTTTTTACAACCATGTCCTGAGCCCGTTCTATTTCATTGTCATCTACGTATTTTTTGATAAGGTCGATGAATTCCTGTCCGTATTTCTGGGCTTTCCCGGAACCCACGCCCTGTATGTTGGACAATTCTTCGATAGTTATCGGATAATTGATGCACATATCTTCGAGCGACGGGTCTTGGAATATGACATAAGGGGGGAGATTGTTTTTCTTTGCTATTTTTTTACGCAGGTCTTTTAACATGGAAAATAATGTCATATCCGAAGCGGATATTCCCCCTTTTTCCTGCATTTTCTCTTCTGCTTCTTCAAAGTTGTGGTCTTCCATTAGCATAAAATCTTTTGGATGTTTGATAAAATTTCGTCCGCTTTCGGTAAGCTTTATAATACCATATTGTTCAATATCTTTTTCGATTAAAAGGCTGATTAAGGCTCTTCTGTAAACCATAGTCCAGAACTGCATGCTCTTGTCCGCACCGCATCCGAAAAACTCGAGTTTATCGTGTTTATAAGCCTTGATAAAAGAATCGTTCGTCCCCGTCAATATGTTCACGAGATGTTCGATTTTAAATTTTTCCTTAACTTCTTCCACCAAACCGAGGGCTTCCGCCACGTATTCCTTACCTTCGAATTCTTTTTTCGGGTACAGGCAGTTGTCGCATGCTCCGCAGTTGTCTTCTTCATAGTTTTCTCCGAAATAATGGAGTAAAACCTTTCGGCGGCAAATGGAAGATTCCGCATAAGAAACCGTTTCCATCAATAATTGTTTTCCGATTTCCTGTTCGGCAATGGGTTTCCCTTGCATGAATTTCTCCATTTTCTGTATGTCTTTGTAGCTGTAATAAGTGATGCATACGCCTTCTCCACCGTCTCTTCCGGCTCTTCCCGTTTCCTGATAATAACCTTCGAGGCTTTTGGGGATGTCGTAATGGATGATAAAGCGTACGTCGGGTTTGTCTATTCCCATGCCGAAAGCGATGGTAGCTACGATTACGTCAATTTCTTCCAATAGGAATTTATCCTGATTGGCATTCCGGGTGGTCGCATCCATACCGGCATGATAGGCTTCCGCTTTTATACCGTTGACCCGGAGTATTTCCGCAAACTCCTCCACTTTCCGTCTGCTGAGGCAATAAATGATACCGGATTTTCCGGGGTTCATTTTTATATATTTGATAATATCTTTTGTGGCATCCAATTTCGGACGGATTTCGTAGTAGAGATTGGGACGGTTGAACGAAGACTTGAATACGCGGGCATCCATCATGTCTAAGTTTTTTTGGATGTCGTTTTGTACCTTGGGGGTAGCCGTTGCCGTAAGGGCTATGACGGGGGCCTGCCCTATTTCTTCTATGATGGGGCGTATTTTCCGGTATTCCGGTCTGAAATCGTGGCCCCATTCGGAAATGCAATGAGCTTCGTCTACGGCGAAAAAAGAAATTTTCGTATGTCGGAGAAATTCCACATTACTTTCTTTCGTAAGGGATTCCGGCGCTACGTAAAGGAGTTTTGTCTTTCCCGAAAGAATATCTTCCTTTACTTTGAGAATTTCGTTTTTCGTCAGAGAGGAATTGAGAAAATGAGCCACCCCCTCTTCCGTAGCATAGGAGCGCATGGCGTCGACTTGATTTTTCATAAGTGCGATTAACGGAGAGATTACGATTGCCGTTCCCTCCGAAATAAGGGCGGGAAGTTGGTAGCATAAAGATTTACCGCCTCCCGTAGGCATTAAAACGAAAGTATTATGCCCTTCCAACACATTTCGAATGATGGATTCCTGATTTCCTTTGAAATGGTCAAAGCCGAAATGTTCTTTTAGTTTTTCATGTAAGTCGATGTTTAAACTCATTTTCTTGTTTTTCAACAGTATTTCGATTTCAGCAAAGTTGCAAAATTAGAACTTAGTTTTCATGTATCACAGAAAATAAACAAAAAAATCTGTCGTTATTCATGCTATGGGTAAGTCTAAAAATGTATCTTTGTACTTTATGTAAAGTTATACTAAAAAATAAACTTACCAAGGGTTATTCCAATAAAAGTTATTAATGAATTTAAAATATGTCCCATTCGGTTGATGTTAAAAATGTTGCAAAGCGACTGATACTCGATGAAGCTAAGGCGGTACAAGGTTTGACGGCCTATATAGACGACGATTTTGAGGCGGTTGTGGATTTGATTTATAAGACTAAGGGAAGGGTGATTGTAAGCGGGATAGGGAAGAGCGCCATTATCGGTCAGAAGATAGTGGCTACGCTTAATTCCACCGGTACGCCTTCGGTTTTTATGCATGCGGCGGATGCCATTCACGGCGATTTGGGGATGATTAAACGGGAGGATGTGGTCATTTGTATATCCAAGAGCGGGAATACTTCGGAAATCAAGGTTTTGATCCCTTTGATACGGAATCTCGGGAATAATAATATCGTTGCTATTGTAGGAAATCCCGATTCTTTTTTGGCGACCAATGCGCGATATGTCATCCGCTCCACAGTGGAGCGGGAGGCTTGTCCTTTGAATTTGGCTCCCACGACCTCTACTACGGCTCAATTGGTTATCGGGGATGCCTTAGCGGCATGTTTGATCGGTTGCCGGCATTTTTCTTCCGAAGATTTTGCAAAATATCATCCCGGAGGTTCTCTCGGAAAACGTCTTTATTTGAGGGTGTCCGACCTGTATGACGGAAGTAATCGTCCGGCGGTTTCCATACACGACGATATCCGCAAGGTGATATTGGAAATATCGAAAGGGCGTTTGGGAGCCGTTGCCGTAATGGACGAAGGCGGGTGTTTGGCCGGAATTATAACCGATGGGGATTTGAGGCGGATGTTGGAGAAGTACGAGACATTCGAGAATATTGAGGCCGGAGATATTATGGGTAAAAATCCCAAATCGATAGAAGAGGAGGATTTGGCTTATAATGCTTATATGATTATGCGGAAGAACAGTATAACCCAATTGGTCATTATCGGAGAGGAGGATGTTTACAAAGGTATGATACATATTCACGATATTCTAAGAGAAGGGGTTGTGTAATATATCGCTTTATGGAAGCATCGTCCGTTAAATTTGTGTAAGTTTGGAGTTTTCAAATAATACGACTTATGATATTAAGAGCTGAAAATTTAGAGAAAAAATATAAAAACCGCAAGGTGGTGAACGGAGTCAGCGTGGAGGTTCAACAGGGAGAAATCGTAGGTTTGTTGGGACCTAACGGAGCGGGGAAGACGACGACGTTTTACATGATAGTAGGCTTGATAACGCCTAATAACGGTCGTATTTTTTTGGATGAAAGGAATATAACCAAAGAACCCGTATTCCGGCGCGCTCAATTGGGGGTAGGTTATTTGTCGCAGGAGGCTTCGGTATTCCGTCGTTTGAGCGTCGAGGACAATTTGCTTACCGTTTTGGAAATGACCCGGATGTCCAAAAAAGAGCAGCGGGACCGTTTGGAGGAGATGCTCGACGAATTCGGACTCCAGCGGATTCGCAAAAGCTACGGCATTCAACTTTCGGGAGGCGAAAGGAGACGTACCGAGATAGCGAGGGCCTTGGCGATACGTCCCAAGTTCATATTGTTGGACGAACCTTTTGCGGGAGTCGACCCCATTGCGGTGGAAGACATACAGTCCATAGTGAGGAAACTCAAGGATAAAAATATAGGCATATTGATTACGGATCATAATGTACAGGAAACTTTATCGATAACCGACAGGGCTTATCTGTTGTACGACGGAAAGATACTCCAGTCCGGTACGGCGGAATACCTTTCTCAGGATCCGGAGGTGAGAAGGGTTTATCTGGGGAAAAATTTCGAGTTGCGGAAGAAAAAATAAATTATCTTACGGAGGATTTCCGTTGAACGGACGTTTAAAACCGTTTTCCGACGGAAAATCCTATGCGATAGTAATATTTCGTCGAATCGTATTTCTTTTTACGAATGAAATCATATCCTATGCCGGAAAATATTTCCAACAGCCAGTTGTTCCTTCCGACGAATTTCCATCCGGTACTTATACCTCCGCCAAAAGAGAAAACGATGTTTTCTTTGGTTAATGTGATGATCATGTCGGGAATAGCGTAAGAAAAATTGTAAGATGCTTTTTTATAGGCACAGGAAGTGTTTATTTCAAGAAAATATCCGGAAGCCGGCATATCTTGAGGCATAAAGAATCCCTTTTCGAACAATCGGACATAGGGTCCGATTTGAAATCTGTAGCCGATGGATTCGTCTCCGAATCCCGCACCTAAAGAAGAGCCGATGCTGAAATTGGGGGTAATGACATGCTCGTAAGCCATTTCCAAGGTTTTCCCGAAAATCGCCATAGGAAGATTCAGTTTGATTTCGTGCGGTTCCGACAAATCCGTTTTTGTGTCCCATTTCTGGGCGAATATGCAATGGTTTATACCGATTAGTATAATTAAAATAACAGGTTTCATATAACTGATATTAAAAAATGCAAAGATATGAATATTTTTGAAGTCGTATATGAGATTTCGGGTTTAAATTCGAATTAATCGGTGAAAAAAAGGAAAATTCTTGCATATTTAATATCGGTAAATTACCTTTGTACTTCCTAAGAAGCGGGCGTGGCGAAATCGGTAGACGCACTAGACTTAGGATCTAGTGTCGAGAGACGTGGGGGTTCGAGTCCCTTCGCCCGCACGAGAGCGGAGATTAAGCCACCTTGCATAGAGGTGGCTTTTGATTTGAAATTATTTATTGAAAGATTATGAATATAACAAAGAACCAAATTGACGATCTTAATCTCGTTCTTAAGATCGAATTAGGTAAGGAAGATTACGCCGGAGGCGTGGATGGAAAATTGAATGATTTACGGAAAAAAGCCGTTGTGGACGGTTTTCGTAAAGGCAAAGTGCCCTTGGGGATTATTAAAAGGATGTACGGACAATCGGTTCTTGTGGAAGAACTGAATAAAAAGTTGAATGAAGCTCTTACCGCATATATTAAGGATAATGATTTGAATATATTGGGAGAGCCTCTTCCCGATGAGGATGCACAAAAAGATTTGAATTTGGAAGGCGAGTCTTTCGAGTTTTTCTACGATATCGCTTTGGCTCCCGAAGTGAATGTGGAAATGACCAAGAGGGAGAAACTGCCTTATTATACGATTATTGTGGACGATGCCATGCTTGAGAAACAGATTGCCCATATTCGTAAATCCAACGGAAGCATGCAGGATGTGGATACGATTGAAGGGACGGAGTATCTTACCGGTAAGTTGGAGGAGTTGGACGATAAGGGCGGAGTAAAGGCAGGAGGAATCTCCAATCCCCAAACCTCGATGTCCGTGAGTCATATGAAAGACGAATCTTCCGCAGAACTTTTCAAAGGCAAGAAGATAGGGGATGAGGTGGTATTCAATCCCTCCAAGGCTTATCCCAATAAAACGGATTTTTCCGCCATGCTCGGCCTATCCAAAGAGGAGGCTGAAAATATAGATTCCGATTTCAAATTCTCTATCGAAAGCATAAGAAGATTTGTGGATGCGGATATAAATCAGGCGTTATATGACAAGCTCTACGGAGAAGGAAATGTGAAGACGGACGAAGAATTCCGGGAACGGGTGAAAGAGGATGTCGCTCTTCAATTGCGCTCCAATACCGATTATCGCTTTACGGTGGATGCCCGGGAAAAATTGATGAAGAAAAACGATAAAATCGAGCTTCCCGACGAATTCCTTAAACGTTGGATATTGACGACGAACGATAAGATTTCCCGGGAGGATGTGGATAAAAATTACGGAGATTACAGGAAAGAATTCGTATGGGAATTATTGAAAGATGCCGTACTTAAAAAATACGAACTCAAAGTGGAAGACGAGGATATCCGTGCCGCCGGGAGGAGCCTTGCCGCTGCCCAGCTTCAACAATACGGTCTGTTCGGACTTACCGACGAACAATTGGATAAATTTGCAGAGCGGCTTTTAGAGGATAAGCAGCAATTCAGAAACCTTTATGAAAAAGCTAAGGAGGAGAAGGTGTACGGAGCTGTAAAAGAGCATGTTAAAATAGAAGATACCGAAATATCCATGGAAGATTTCGAAAAACTCTTTTAATATGACCGGGTTGGATGAAAAGGATTGAGAAATAGGATATGGAAACGGAGAACGGGAGGTATTCCTTTTGTCTTTATATCGTATTTCAATGTTTTTTATAAGAGTCGTCTGCAGAATTCGGGATCCGGCAGACGACTCTTTATTTAGTTTCGGTTTATGTATCAGAAATATATACTTCCCAACGGATTGAAAATCATACATAATCGTACCGACGGCTGTGTTGCAAGCTGTGGGGTTATCCTCAATGTGGGGAGCAGGGATGAACGGGAGGGAGAGTACGGAATCGCACATTTTATCGAGCATGTGATATTCAAGGGTACGAATCGGCGCAAGGCCTATCATATCCTCAGCCGGATGGAGGATGTGGGGGGAGAACTCAATGCGTTTACTACCAAGGAAGATACTTGTATATATTCGAATTTCCTCGCAAAGGATTACGAAAGGGCATTGGAGTTGCTTTCGGATATCGTATTCGGCTCCGTTTTTCCGGATAAGGAAATTTTAAAGGAGAAAGAAGTGGTTGCGGATGAAATCAACTCTTATAAGGATTTACCCGGAGATTCGATTTTTGACGAATTCGAGGAAATGGTATACGAGGGTTATCCCATGGGGCGGAATATTCTGGGTACGGAGGAGCAGGTGAGGGCCATATCCCGGGAAGCCATTATGGATTTCGTCGGCAAATACTATATTCCGCGGAATATAGTGATAGCTTCGGTAGGGAATATCGATTTCGACGAATTGGTGGTTTTGGCGGATAAATATTTCGGGAGTGTTCCCGGAGGGATTTTTCAGAGTCGGAGGATTAAGCCGGTGGACTATAAACCCGTATACAGGGAGGTGGAAAAGAATACCAATCAGGTGTATTGTGTAATGGGGAATCTTGCTTACGATTATACCGATGAGAAACGTTTGCCGCTTTCGATTCTGACCGGATTGCTCGGAGGGGCTACGATGAATTCGCGTCTGAATTTGAGCATAAGGGAAAAATACGGTTTGGTTTACAGTATAGAGGCGGGTTATACTCCCTATTCGGATACGGGAATATTTTCCGTATATTTCGATTGCGATCCGGGGGATTTCAATCGTTGTTTTTCGCTTTGCAATAAAGAATTGAAACGGATGTGCGAACAACCGCTCCGGAAATTGCAATTGCAGAAAATATTGAAACAAACGGTTAATCAGATGCTTATAGGGTTTGAAAATAAGGAAAATCTGATGTTGTCCATAGGTAAAAGCTATTTGATTTACGACGAAGTGGATGAACCGGAGGAAGTTTTCGAGAAAATTTACAATATAGATGCCACGACGATGAGCGAAGTGGCACAAGAGGTTTTTTCCATCGACGATATGTCCGTAATCGTATATAAATAAAGTCGGGAGATATGGATAAGAGATTGGAGGACTATATATATCGTTATAGTGAAGAAGAGCCGGATATACTTAAGGAATTGGCACGAGAGACTCATATCCGCATGTTGCGTCCCCGTATGCTTTCGGGTGCGGTTCAAGGCGGTTTCCTGCGTATGTTGTGTAAGATATCGGGAGCCCGTTCCGTATTGGATATCGGGAGTTTTACGGGATATTCCGCCATATCCATGGGGCTGGGCCTTTCTTCGGGATGCGTACATACGATAGAGAAAAATGAGGAGTACGAAGATTTTATCCGTAAATATATGGATAAAAGCGGTTTGAATGATATTATCCGGCTTTATATAGGCGATGCTCTCGAAATTATTCCCGCTATTCCCGGAAGTTTTGATTTGGTATATATAGACGGGGATAAACGGCAGTATGCGGAATATTATAAAACGGTGATTCCCCGGTTGCGTCCGGGAGGAATCATCGTGGCGGACGATGTCTTATGGAACGGCAAGGTGTTGGAAGGAGGAAATGCGGATGATGCGCAAACCCGCGGAATAGCGGAATTCAATGAAATGGTGCGGAGTGATATCGGTATTGAGAATATATTATTACCTTTAAGGCATGGTATTATGGTGATACGAAAAAAATAACGTTATGAAACAATACTTGGAACTTTTAAAAAATATTCTCGAGCGGGGAGAGATGAAAAACGACCGTACCGGTACGGGAACCATAAGCATATTCGGTCATCAAATGCGTTTCGACCTTCAGGAAGGATTTCCTTTGGTGACTACTAAAAAACTTCATTTGAAATCGATTATCTACGAACTTCTTTGGTTTCTCAAAGGAGACACCAATATCGGTTATCTTCGGGAACACGGAGTGCGTATATGGAACGAATGGGCGGATGAAAAAGGGGATTTGGGCCCCATATACGGAGGGCAATGGAGATCGTGGACCCGCCCGGACGGAAGTTGTCTGGACCAGATCTCGCAGGTCGTACGCGATATCAAATGCGAACCCGATTCGAGGCGTTTGATTGTCAGTGCATGGAATGCCGGGGAAATCGAAAAAATGGCTTTGGCTCCTTGTCATGCCTTATTTCAATTTTACGTATCCGGGGGAAAACTCTCCTGTCAATTATACCAGCGCAGTGCGGATTCTTTTTTGGGAGTGCCTTTCAATATCGCATCCTATGCATTATTGACCATGATGATAGCTCAGGTATGCGACTTGGAACCCGGAGAATTCATCCATACGTTCGGAGATGTACATATATATGTCAACCATATAGAGCAGGTGAAAGAACAGTTGGGGCGTACTCCCCGGAAATTGCCGGATATGCATTTGAATCCCGAAGTGAAAAACATATTCGATTTTAAATACGAGGATTTTGAACTCCGTAATTATCATCCTCATCCTCATATAAAAGGAGAAATTTCAGTTTGATTATGATATTATCGATTATTGTAGCGGCTACACGCAATAATGCCATAGGCAAGAATAATCGTTTGCTTGCCAGATTGTCCGGCGATTTGAGGTATTTTAAAAAAATTACGACCGGACATAGTGTAATTATGGGAAGACGTACTTTCGAGTCCATGGGTAAGGCCTTGCCCCAAAGGCGCAATATCGTGATAAGCCGGAATTCCGGAAAAGAGTTTCCGGGATGCGAACGTGCCGGAAGTCTCGAATCGGCCATAGAGCTCGTAAAAGAGGAAGACGAAGTGTTTATCATCGGTGGCGGTTCCGTTTACCGTCAGGCCTGGTCTATGGCCGACCGCCTTTATATTACCCGGATAGAAACGGAACTCGAAGGAGATGTTTTTATTCCCGATGTGCTTCCGGAAGAATGGGAGGAGATTTGGCGGGAATCTCATATGGGGGATGAGAAAAACGAATATCCCTATACTTTTATCGATTATCGCCGCAGAAATCGACCGACCCTCGACTGAGAATAAATTCCACGAGGAGAAGGTCGTAAGGCGTGGTGACTTTTATGTTCATAGGATCGCCTTTTACGACGGCGATTGTTTCCTCGGGGAGATATTCGTGTACGACGCTGCAATCGTCCGTGGTTTTGAAATCCGGATTCCGCATGCCGATTTCATAAGCTTTTTTCAACAGGGGCGCATAAAATCCCTGAGGGGTTTGCACCCTCATTACGGTATTCCGATCGACGATTTCCCGCATCGTCCCATGTGCGGAATCGCTTTTTATGAGAGAATCCGTCGAATCTATGGCCGTATTTACGGCTTTATGCGTTTTTAAGTGCGAAATTACATTGTCTATGATCGATTTTGTCGGGAAAGGACGGGCAGCATCGTGGATGATAAGATTGCATTCCTCTTTTCCGTATACTTCGAGGGCGGCATATGTGGATTCGTATCGCTCCTTTCCCCCGGGAACGATGCGGCATACTTTTTTGAAATCTTCCTCCCGGACGATATTTCCGGTCTTTTCGATATAGTCTTTATGAACGACGACGATTATTTCGTCGATAAGCGGATGGTTGTCGAAGGCGGAAAGAGCATAAGCGATGATGGGTTTTCCCATCACCGCTATGAATTGTTTGGGAATGTTATTGCCTACTCTTTTACCTATGCCTCCGGCCAGAATTACGGCGATATTCCGCATCGTTTATATTTTTTTGTTTTTCTCGATTTCATTCCATGCAAGAGCGGAGGCTCCGTAGATGGCTACATTGCCTTTTATGCCGGAAGGGAGAAGTTTTACCTTGTTTTTATACATATAGAGCATATTTCCCTCCATATGTTTTTGGGTGGGTTCGAAAATAAGGGAGCCGGCTTTTGCGAGTCCGCCCATGAGGAAAATCGCTTCGGGACTCGTTATGGCCGTAGCATTGGCTAAGGCCTCTCCGAGTTTACGTCCCGTATATTCGAAAGTGAGTTGAGCTATTTTATCCCCCTTTTCGGCGGCTTCGGCCACTTTTTTGGATTCTAATTTATTGAAAGGTACGTCTCGCAGTTCGCTGGGGATATTATGTTCCGCTAACATTTTGTATACCGTACGTTTTACGCCTGTTGCCGACACATAGGTTTCGAGACACCCTTTACGTCCGCAACTGCATTCTCTTCCTCCCGGCGAAACGATGATATGTCCGAGTTCTCCTGCAAATCCGTCATGGCCGTAAATTATCTCTCCGTTGGCAACGAATCCGCTCCCTACTCCGGTACCCAAAGTCACCATGATGAAATTCTTCATCCCTTTTGCATTTCCGTACACCATTTCTCCGATTGCAGCCGCATTGGCGTCGTTGGTCAGGCAGACGGGAATTTCGGGATAGAATTTTTGAAATAATTCGCAAAAGTAGATACGGTCTTTCCACGGAAGATTGGTGGCTTCTATTGCCCCGTCGTAGTAATTGCCGGAAGGTGCGCCTATGCCGATTCCTACTAAGCTGAAGTTTTCTTTTAAGGGAGCATACAATTTTTCTACGGTTTCGTGTATTTCATTCAAATAATCTTGTATGTCGCTATGCTTCCAGGTGGGAATATTGCCTTCCCCTACGCATTTCCCTTTTTTGTCGATAAGTCCGAAAGCCGTATTCGTACCTCCGATGTCGATGCCTAAAGTGATTTCTGTTTTCATAATGTTGGGCTTAAAGTTCAGATGGTAAATATACAAAAAAAGGAGATTTTAAATAAGCCTTTCCCGTTATAAAAAGAAATGAGGGTGTGCCTTTCGACACACCCTCGCTAACTACTAACCTAATATACAAATTATGAAAAAAACGTTCATCTATTTCTTACACTGCAAATGTAGGGCAAGTTTTTATATCTTATGGTTAATGAGTCGTTAATATTTTATTATTTATCTCTGAAACTTTTTATATTTAAACAAAATCTTATGGGCATATCAAATAATATCGTTTATTATCAGAATATTGCGTGGTTTGTGCATATGGATTCATCTTTATTGTTATCGCGAAATTTCAGATGGAGGATTTTACATATTTGCGGGGAATTTACAGATGGGGGTGGAATTCGGAGGTGAGACTGCGATAGGAGGGATGGTAGTCGTTTCGAGAGTTTTCGATAATGATCCGGTCTATGGTTGTTTTCGTTTTTTCTTTTTTTTCGAGTTCGATTAAGAATCTTTTGACGGGTTTTCCGGGATTGGGGATTAGATAGGTTATGCGGGAGGGATACAAACCGTATGTATTTGCCGTTGTCAAAAAGATTTTAGCTTCCGCCACAGGGAGGACCACCGACAATTTTCCGTCCCTTTCCGTATGTCGGACCGAAAAATCGATGATGGTTTCGAACAGGACGGCAGGGCAGTGTCGAGCTTTCCTTCGTTTTTCATCGGGAGAAGGGGTGGAGGCGGATTCTATGAAGTAGGGCGGATTGCTGACGATATGGTCGTAAGTTTTGTCGGGTTTGAATGTTTCGATAGAGGAATTGATTATTCTTATGCGGTTTTTCCACGGGGAGTTATCCACATTCAGCCGGGCCTCATCGGCCGTGTTTTTGTCGATTTCCAAAGCATCTATTTCGGCCTCTGTATTTCTTTGTGCACACATAAGGGCGATTATTCCCGTGCCCGTGCCTATATCCAGGATATTTTCGGCTTCGGTGATTTTTGCCCATGCTCCCAATACGACTCCGTCCGTGCCTACCTTCCAGACGGCATTATCCTGGCATATGGAAAATTGTTTGAAATGGAATTCTTTCATTTTCGAATCGAAAGGAGAATTCTCCTCCCGGCAAAAAAATCATTCTTCTCTTTTTTCTTCTTCGATAAGATGGAGAAGTCGGTTGTCCGACAGAATTTTATACCATTGCAGTACTTTTTTGATATCGGAGGCGTATACCCGGCTTTTGTCGTATTCCGGTACAATGGATTCGAAATAAGAGACGAGCGTCTTCGTTTCCGATTTTTTAGAAACGACAGGCAAGGAATCGGTCTCTTTGTCGAAACGTTTATAGATATCCCGTAGGGGAAGTTCTCCGTCGTTCGTATATATGGATATGTCTTCCAATGAAAGTACGCGGGAATTGGCATATACGGGGAAACGCTTTTTATCGGATATGGATTCTACGATAAACGCATTCGGCATTTTTTTCAAAAGTTTGTATAACCCCGGTTTTCCTGAAATAGCTAATATATCTTTCAGCATAATTTTTAGTTTAAATGTTAGGCCTTGCAAAAATAATAAAACCCGTGAAAAAAGAATCGGATTTTAATGTTTTTACCGGAAGTTTCGGTTTTGTCGCAGACTCTCAACCGGGAAATTCAAGAACGAAATCTTGCGTTTTCATTCGGATATTTTATTTTTGACCGAATTTGGGATACGAGTTTCCGAACCTCCTGCTCCAACGAGGAGACTTCGTTATTGTAGAGAATGAAGTCGGAACGCATGCATTTTTCTTTTTCCGGCATTTGATTTTTTAACCTTTCCATTACGGCTTCCCGGGATATCCCGTCCCGTTTCCGGATTCTTTCGATGCGTTTGTCTATATCGGCCGTAACGCATAGGATATAGTCGAATTCGTTTTCCCAACCCGATTCGAAAAGGATGGCCGATTCGCAAAATACCATATCTTCCGTCCGGGATTCGTACCATTTTTTGAAATCTCTCATGACTTCAGGGTGGATAAGCCGGTTTACGGTTTGGAGTTTTTCGACATCCTTAAATATGAGGGAGGCCAGTTTTTTTTTATCTAATATGCCGGATTCGTCGTAAATATCTTCGCCGAATATTTTTTTTATTTTCGAGATGATTTTTTCTTCGGATTTCATGATTTCAGCGGCGGCTTTATCCGTATTATATACGGGAAATCCCATGTTTTTCAGTATATTGGATAAGGTGGTTTTCCCGCTTCCCATACCTCCTGTAATTCCGATTTTTATAGGGAAGTTTTTCATCCGCACTTCTTATTTTTTTTCGATGATGTAATCGACCTGTTGAGGGGAGAAAGAGATATTTTCGATATATTCGGGGGAGCGACTGTGCAGTATGCTCAGTTTGCTCGATTTTTTCGTTTCGTCGTAATTTACTTCGAATACGAAGTCTTTCGTATTTATTTTTTGATAACGGCTGAGCGCCACCTCGTATTTCACTGTTATTTTCCCGGGGAAAAGCTTTATTACGAGAGAGTCCGGTATGTTGCGACATATAACGGGCAGCATATGGTGCACTTCCGTAGAGGGTTCCACCCTCAGAGTGAGGGTCGTCTTATCCTTGTCGAATTTTGTATTTTCTATCGGGAGAAGTTTCACATTGAGAGAAGTTTCTTTATGAATGTTTTTCAGCTCTACGGGTTCCGTAGAAATATGCCGTATCGTATCTATGATATTTTTAGCTCCGGTAATCAGAACGCTGTCCGGATTAATGGAAATTTTTTCGGATAATATATATTGTTTTTTTATCGTATAATTCAATTCCGGAATAATAGGTATTTTTTTGGATACGGCATCTTCGAAATTAAAGTAAATGATATTGGGTGATATATGGGTAGCTTTTATTTTATTTCCCAACTGATTGTCGATACGTTCTTTAATATTTTCGGTATTTATATAAGTCGTTTTATTTTTCGAGATACCGATATTTTTAAAATAACCGGCGACATCGATTTGTATGGAATTCAATTTCCCCAGCATTACTTGTCCGAGGAGAGCGAATCCGTTGGCTTTTACATTCAATAAAAGTTTTTCCGGCAATACGGATGTATTTATTTTATTTTTCGGGAAATTTACGTATTCGATTTTATAGGAGAGAACGGTATTGTATTCTTTATTCAAATTAATCAACAACCATAATATGGTTGCAATTAACACGCATATAAGATAGGCTGCGAAATTTTTATTAATGTAAATATTCGGTTTCTTTTTAAAATATCTCATATGCTATCGATAAAAAACGAGATTTTTTACGGTTTCTCTATCGATCGTTTATTATTTGGTAACGGCTTCGGACATATCCTTTATGATGGCGGCTTTATCTATGCGAAGTCTTACCTGGTTTTCCACTTCCATGATAACCGTATGGTCTTGTATGTCTACGATTTTTCCGTATATTCCTCCCGTGGTGACGATTTTATCTCCTTTTTTCAATTCGTCTCTGAATTTTTTCAGTTCTTTTTGTTTTTTCATTTGAGGACGTATGATAAAGAAATAGAAAACCACGATAATCAGAAGAAGGGGCAGGAAACTCGTCAACGCACTTCCTTGTCCGGCTTGGCTTTGTAGAGCAATCACGAAAATTGTGTTCATAGGAATATATTTAAATTATTTAACTTCTGCGGATATGTATAATTTTATAGGGCTATCCGCCGTGTTTGCAAATATACGTATTTCTTTGTAGATGCTGCCATATTTCCCGGTCGAATTAAAGGAAATTTCCAGTTTTCTTTCTTGCCCCGCAGCCAATGGTTTTTTATTATAATCGACAACGGTGCATCCGCAATCCGTTTCTATGGATTTGATAATTAAATTTTCTTTTCCGGTGTTTTTATATTTAAAAGCGTAACAGAGAATTTCTCCCCGGGAAATTTTCCCGAAATCGTGTTTTTTTTCATTGAATACGACTTCGGTTTTTTTCCCAGAGGTTCCGTGCCTGTCGTTATTTTGCGGACCTTTGCATGAACTCCATATGAACGATGTGAGTATGAGGCCGATTAGGATTTGATATTTCATCGTTTATTAAAATATGAGATGTTTGATGGAGTAATTTTTTTCTTTTATGTTCGTGAGGGTGTCGATTCCTATTTGCAAATGTTGCATCACATGGTTTTGGGTTACGAGATTGTCCGATTCTTCCGTTTTTATGCCGCCCGATACCATGGGACGGTCGGAAATCAAAAGCAATGCCCCCATGGGTATTCTATTGGCGAATCCTACCGTAAAAAGCGTGGCCGTTTCCATGTCTATGGCCATGGCTCTCGTTTTTCGAAGATATTGTTTAAAATCTTCGTCATATTCCCATACGCGTCTGTTTGTGGTATATACAACTCCCGTATAATAGAGGCGTCCGTATTTGCCGATGGCTTTCGAACAGGCCTTTTGAAGGTTGAACGCAGGCAGAGCCGGCACTTCTTCGGGAAGATAGTCTTTGGACGTTCCTTCTCCTTTTATGGCGGCGATGGGCAGAATATAATCTCCTTCCGTATTCCTTTCCTTTAGTCCGCCGCATTTCCCGAGGAATAATACGGCTTCCACTTCGATGGCCGTCAAAAGGTCGATTACGGTAGCGGCATTGGCACTTCCCATGCCGAAATTGATGATGGTAATTGTCCCGTCGGAGGCATTGGGCATGGTTTTGTCTTCTCCGAGAATCTCGACGCCTTTGATTTCGGCAAATAATTCCACATAACGTTGGAAGTTCGTAAGTATGATATATTTTGAGAAATCCTCGAGCGCCCGTCCCGTATAACGCGGCAGCCAGTTTTCCACTATATCCTGTTTTGTTTTCATCCCATACCCGGTATTATATGTTTTTCTTTATCTTTGCAAAAACTTAGCTAAGGTACGATTTAATTGTCAAATTGCAAAATGTTTCAGGATGCCGAGGTCTGTGGAAGAATTGAAAAATATCGTCATTGAAAATTATACTTACTCTCTTCCGAAAGAGCGGATTGCGAAGTTTCCGGTCGAAGAGCGGGATGCTTCCAAACTCTTATATTATTCGGACGGAGATATAACTCGGTACGAATTTAGGGATGCTCCCCGTTTGTTGCATTCCGGACAACATCTCGTATTTAACAATACCAAAGTCATCCATGCCCGGCTGTTGTTTCGTAAACCTACGGGGGCTTCGGTCCAAGTATTTTGTATCGAGCCGGAAACTCCCCGGGACTATGCTTTGAATTTTGCCGCTAAAAACCGTTGCGAATGGATTTGTATGGTGGGTAATCTTAAGAAATGGCGGGATGGGGCTATTGCCATGGAGTTTATGTTTGAAGGCGGGAGGCATGTTTTAACGGCTGTGAAATCGGCTGCGAATGAAGAAGGGGTGCGGATTGCTTTTTCTTGGGATGGCGACTTGAGTTTCGGGGAGGTGATAGAGATTTGCGGGAAAATGCCCATTCCTCCTTATCTCGAACGGGAGGCCGAAGCTTCGGATGAATTGCGTTATCAGACGGTATATTCGCGGGAAGAGGGGTCGGTGGCGGCACCGACTGCCGGTTTGCATTTTACGGAATCCGTATTGGAGACTATGAAGGAGCGGGGAATACGGGTGGAGGAATTGACTCTTCATGTGGGGGCGGGTACGTTTAAGCCGGTGAAATCCTCTTGTATAGGAGGTCATGATATGCATACCGAGCATTTTTACGTCTCATCGGCCCTGCTTCGTTCTTTTGTGGAGCGACAAACGGATGTAGTAGCCGTAGGGACGACTTCCGTAAGGACTTTGGAATCTCTTTATTGGATGGGCGTGAAATTGATCGAAGGGAAGGGAGATTTTAGAACGTTGGGACAGTGGGAGGCTTACGAACTTCCCGGACATTATTCGCAGGAGGAATCTTTCAGGGCATTGCTCGGCCGGATGGAGGCCTTGTCGGTAGATGTTCTGGCGGCGGATACGACGATAATGATCGTTCCCGGTTACGAATTCAAGGTGGCGGATTATATGTTTACCAATTTCCATCAGCCTCGGAGTACGTTGCTGTTGCTTATTGCCGCAGCCATAGGAGAGGATTGGACGAAGGTGTACGACTATGCGATGAGGCACGGATTCCGGTTTTTAAGCTACGGAGACAGCAGTTTGTTGAAAATAAAGAAACCCTATGACTTATGTTCGATTTGAATCTTCCGGAATTTGAATCCCGGTTGAAAAGAGAGGGGAAGGGGTTGAAGATATACGATATCATTCGGAAAAAATATGTGGTGTTGACTCCCGAGGAATGGGTGCGTCAGCATGTAGTGCATTATCTTATACGCTATAAGGGATTTTCCACCGCTTTGATGGCGGTGGAGAGGGAAATATCGCTTTTCGGCCGGAAAAAACGTTTCGATATATTATGTTTCGACAGAAAGGGGGATTGTGCTATGATTGTGGAATGTAAGGCTCCCGATATTCCTATTACTCAGGAGGTTTTCGATCAGGTATTCGCTTATAATATGGAGGTGGAAGCCGGTTATGTGGCCGTAACCAACGGCTATTCGCATTATTGCTGTAAAATGGAAGCGGACGGAAAAATCCGTTTGATGGAGGATTTTCCGGAGAGCCGTTTTTTGGATTCGGAAGAAGTCGTTTCTTAGTTGTCGAGGTTTTCGAAATAATGTCTCAATAGCTCGAAGGCAGCTGCAAAGGAACTCGTTTTATTTTCCGTTACCTCTTTTTCCATAATTGCAATACGTTGTTTCTCTTTTTTATAGAAATGTATTTTCAATTGTTCGTTTATGGTTTCGTACATCCAATATTTCGCTTGTCGGTTGCGTCTTTGTTCGAAATATCCGTTTTGTTGGGTTTTGCTGCAATAATTGACGATGGTTTCCCATATTTTGTCGATACCGGTTTTCAGATAAGCCGAACAAGTGAGTACTTCGGGTTCTATTCCCGATTCGTGGGGAGGGAAAAAATGCAATGCCGTTTGGAGTTGGGACCTTGCCGATTCCGCCCGTTTTATGTTGTCTCCGTCTGCTTTATTGATGACGATGCCGTCGGCCATTTCCATAATTCCGCGTTTGATGCCTTGGAGTTCGTCTCCCGCTCCGGCTATTTGAATGAGAAGGAAGAAATCGACCATGGAATGTACGGCTACTTCGCTTTGTCCTACGCCGACGGTTTCTATGAGGATGACGTCGAAACCGGCGGTTTCGCATAAAAGCATGGCTTCTCTCGTCTTGCGGGCGACGCCTCCGAGGGAGCCTGCCGAAGGGGAAGGACGTATATAGGCATTGGGGTCGTTCGCCAATTCCTCCATTCTGGTTTTGTCTCCTAATATACTGCCTTTGGAACGTTCGCTGCTGGGGTCGATGGCCAGAACGGCGATTTTATGTCCCAAGCCGGTGAGGTATTTCCCGAAACTTTCGATAAATGTGCTTTTCCCGGCACCCGGCACTCCCGTTATGCCGATACGGACGGATTTGCCGCTCGAAGGCAAACAACGGTCGATGACTTCTCCGGCCATCTTCTGATGTTCGGGAAGCGTACTTTCTACGAGGGTAATGGCACGGCTCAATATATTTATATCTCCGCGAAGACATCCTTCCGTATATTCTTTGACGGAGAGTTTCTTTTTTTTGATATTGCGCAGTCTCAGCCCCAAGTTCGGATTCATCGAATCCGGTTTTTCAATTCCTTTATTTACACTGAGTCCTTCGTATACGGCATCGTTTTCGGGATGTTTCATGGGATTCGTTTAAAAATCGGCTTTATCTTCTTGCATATTGCGGCATCTTTTGAGGAGTTCGTCTCCCAAGGCTCTTTTTTCTTCTATGTGTTTACGTACGTCGGATACGAAAGTGTTGTTTTCGAAATCTCCTCTTACCTGTTCGAAATCCGAAGCCTTATTGCAACTGTCGGCACCGAAACCTACTTGTGCATTCATGGAAAATTCTTTCCGAGCATCTTCGTATATGAGTTTATCCAAGCCGATAACGGCGTCTTTCCATGTGGTGACGATATCGATAATATCCTCGACGCATATGTTTTCCGCTTCGAGCCCGTACCATTTCAGAATGCACTCGTATGCCCATGTCCATTCCAAATCATAGTAGTTTTTATGAAGTTTTTCGAAATACGCATTGATCGTGTCCAAAGAATCGATTTCTCCCGATATGATTTTTTTTATGAGTTTATCGATGCTTTGCTGGGGGGCGAAGAGTCCGGATATATCCACCCATTCTCCCCGGCCGTCGGAATATTCCGGTTCGGGACGAAGGCGGGAGCGGATTTCTTCATTCGATTTGAAATCGATATTTTCGAGTCGTTTGATTAAAGAATTGCCTAAGAATTTATTGATTGCCGCGGCATAATACTTGAATCCTTTCTTCAGTGCGGAATTTTTTATGTGCATGCTTTGGTAAGTGTATTCGGCCGAGTTTTCCCCTGAAGTTTCCTGCAATCGCTTCAATACGTGTATTCCCCGTATCATTTTTTGAATGGTGTAGGGACTGAGTAGATTGAAATTGATATAATCCAATCGACGGGAATCCGTGCGTTTATCCCGTTTCGGCCATTTTTTGGCATCCCTTATCGTGCCGACACTCCTCAGATTGACTCCCGGAATCATATAGGTTTCGTTGTTTTTTTCGATAAGGTAGGAGAATGGCAGATCGGAGCTGTCCGTATGATTTACGTGACGTCCCATGATGAGCGAGAAAGCACCTATCCGGGCAGGCCATAGAATGTAGGAATCGCTTGTGGTTTTCGAACCCCTTTCCACAATTCCCTGATGTATGGGACCTAATTTATAGAGGTGGTTGCTTTGGTTGGATCCGCTTCCGGCATTCAAAAAAGAGAACATCCCGGATATGAGGAGGCTCGATTTATGCATGGTCACCGTGTAGGGACCGGAGAAAACCGAAGCGACTTCTCCGTTTTCCGCTTGGCAGTTGCTGAAAAAAAGCGAGTTGTGAGCGGAGAAAAGATGGCCTATATTGCAGGCCTGTCCTACAAAACACCGGGAGAGGGTTACGCCGTCCGTAACCGAAGAGCCGGATGAAATGATGAATTTTTTGGCGGTTACATTGCAACCGACGGTTACCGGAGCTTTTTCATTGCTGTTGACGGAGCCGTCTTCCAGATTCGAAACACCGTTTAAAACTGCATAATCGCCGATGGATACGTTCGTAATATTGCCGCATCCCGTAATTCTTACATTATTGCCTATCTTTCCGTATTCCGAAGAAATATTGTCGGAATATTCAGCTATCATATTCTTGAGTTTCTCTATGAGTTCCGGTTCGGAACGATATAATGCGATGATGTAGGCCAAATGTGCGGAGAGATTGTCGAAAATGGCTACTTCTCTTCCTCCGGTTTCGTTTAAAACGGGAACTTCTATGCCGTTTCCGAAAGAGTTTTTTTTGTCTACGACGATAAGATTGACATTTTGAATGAAACAATCGTTTCCTATCCGGTAATTCGCCATATAGCAATGAATATGGTCGATAAGTACGTCGTCTCCGATTTCGCAATTATGAATCGATGCATGGCGAATACCCGATTTGAGCTTCATTCCTCCATTGAGAATAAATACTTTATTGAAAACTCCCATTTTGACGGTTCCCGAAAAATTCGCATGATGGATATTTTCCGGATTAAAACCGTCTTTTACCCAAATTCTATCCCAATCTTCCGCTGTGCAAGCGTTGGATTTTAATAGTTCTATTTCGGCCGTATCGATTTTTCTATATTTTGAATTCATGTGCCCGGTATTTTGACGTAAAACCAATTTGCATAAAAATTTTTTAAATATAGAAGTTTTTTTTCTTTGCGGCAATTTTTGTATTCGAATATCTCTTTCGGAAATATGGCTTATTTATCCGATTGGGATATTGTTTTTGAGATTCGGGTGTAGCAGAGGTTAATTGAAAACAGACTGAATTAAAATTTTCTATTCGATTGATTCTCGGGGATTTTTTATAACTTTGTTTTTCTAATAAAATGTTTGATAAATGTATTACCGTATAGCCGGGCATATTATCCGGGTGAATACGCCCGACAGGGCGAAGACGATAGAAGTGTTGCCTAATTTCGAACCCTTCAGGATCGGAGAGGAAAGCGGCATGAGTGGGGAGGTGTTGTTTGAATTTACGGGCAATTCCGAACTTCGTTTTCCGGTAAAGAAAGCGGATGACGGTTTTGTTTGGAACGGAATTCATTACGAGGTATATAAAAACCCGGATTCCTATACGATTTCAATGAAATGGAACGGGCATACTCATTTGTTGGAGGCCGCTTCGGATTGGAAAACCATACGGACGGATATTTCTCTGACGGATATTTCGAAGCGGATGTTTTTGAATAACTTCCTTATAGTTTCTTTCGGCATGGCCGCAGCTCCCTTGCATACTCTTAAAATGCACGCTTCGGTAATAGAGAAAGACGGCGAGGCCTTGCTTTTTTTGGGTAAAAGCGGTACGGGCAAGAGTACGCACAGTCGTCTTTGGCTGGAATTTGTGGATGGCGCTTCTCTTTTAAACGACGACGAACCCATTGTGCGGATAAACGAGGAAGGAGAGGTTTGGGTATACGGTTCTCCGTGGAGCGGTAAAACTCCTTGCTATCGTAATGCGGCGGCATGTGTAAAAGGATTTGTACATCTTTACCAAAGTCCTGAAAATAAATTGTCGCCGTTATCCGGTCGCGACGCATTGTCATCTCTTTTCGTATCCAGTTGTATGATGCGTACGGATGAAGATAATAAAAATCGCGTATTCGATACGATTGCCGATATTTTGCAGACGGTATCGGTTTATCGTTTGGATTGTCGTCCCGACAGGGAAGCCGTTTTATTGACTCGAAGTTTGATGCAATGAGTAAAGAGCAAAGAAAATTAGTCATATCCAATGAGGAAGTTTTCAATATATTGAAAGAGGGTAAAAAGGCAAAAATAAAGATAAAAGGCAGCAGTATGTTGCCGTTTATTGTCGGCGAGAGGGATTATATTACTTTGGCAAAAGTGGAAGACTCCACTTTTAGGAAAGGGCGGATAGTGGTGGCTCGGATAAATGAGAATACTTATTTTTTGCACAGGATTGAGCGTATAGAGGGCGAACATGTGGTTTTGCGGGGCGACGGAAATCCGTATTTGCGGGAGAAATGTCTCGTTTCGGCGGTTTTAGCGGAAGCCGTGGAAATAGAGCGTAAGGGGAAAAGGATCGTATTGGGTTCTCCCCTATGGAATGCATTTCGGATATTATGGCCTTCGAATCCGTTATTGAGGAGGATATTTTTGAAAATATATAGGATATTATAATATTGATAAAATATGAAATTGAAAAGCAACCTTAATATTCGTACGATAGGGGATGAAAACATCGTAATGGGAGGCGGTGGAGAAACCGTAGACTGTACCCGTGTGATAAGTCTGAATGCGACCGCCGCATATTTGTTGAAGGAGACGGAGAATGCCGAATTTACTTCCGGAGAATGGGCGGAGCTTTTGGTGAAGAAATACGGAATCGAAATGGAAAGAGCGGCGGCCGATGTGGAAAAATTGATAGAAAACTTGAAAGCGGCCGGGCTTATACAAGAATAAAAACCGATGAATACATATCCGTATTTTTTGGAACTCCTTCGTTCCGCTCTTTGGAATTATCCGGTAGATTCTTCGGGTTTTGAGGATTTGGGCGAAGGAGAGTGGAAGGATATTATGCAGTATGCCGTCCGGCAAAGGCTCGCAGCTCTTATTGCGGACGGCATTTCTTCTTTGCCGCCGGAATTACGGCCTCCGAAATCGATTTACATTCATTTCCTTTTGCTTTCGGAAAAAATAGAGGAAGCCAATCGTAAGATGAACGAAGAACTCCTCGAACTCGTGAAGATTTACGGGGAGCTGGATATTCCGTTCGTTTTGCTTAAGGGACAGGGGAATGCTTTTTATTATCCCCGGCCTTTGCACCGTACTCCCGGAGACCTGGATTTGTTCCTCTACCGTAAAGGGGATTACGAAAAGGCAAAACGTTGGGTGATTGCTCGGAATTATGTTCGCGAATCCGAAACCGCACTCCATTTGGGTTATAACAGAGAGGACATACATATTGAAAACCATCGTTATATCACCCGTTTTGACCGTAGGAAATACAACCGGATTCTTGACTCTAAAATAAAAGAGATTACGGATAAGGAAGGATTTGAGGAAATTCGGATAAACGGAGAAAAGATTCGGGTATTGCCGGTGGAAATGAATGCGTTTTTTATTTTCCAACATATGTTTCATCATTTTGTGTACGAAGGTGTCGGATTCCGGCAGTTATGCGACTGGATTCTGTTGCTGAATGCCCGGGGGCGGGATATGGACAGGGAAAGATTTACGGCTATGGCTGAGGAATTCGGTCTGATGAGGGCCATGCGGGTATTTGCTCATATAGCCGTGAAATATATGGGAGCCCGGCCTTCCGTATTCCCCTTCGAATTGGGTCCCGACAATAAGTTTTCGGAACTTGTGATGGAGGACATTATTGCCGGCGGACATTTCGGACGTTACCGTCCCGGGAGAAAAGATCCCGATTCTCTTTGGGGAGGGCGTTGGAATCGGTATAAGAAAATGGTGATAAGGACGCGGAAATTTGGCGGTATGGCACCTTCTCATATTCGTTTTTTGCCGTTTGCCAGACTTTGGACACGTATGAAGTTGACATTAAAACACGGACGGAAGTGAGATTTTTGATTCATATCACCAAGGGATATCGTTTCGGTCTTTTCCTTATTTCTTTAGTGGATACGATAGAAGTAGGTCTTTCTCTTTTATTCGTGTGGTATTCCAAAATGGCAGTAGATATCGCCGTAGGTGCGAAAGCCGGGAGTTTGGGTTATTGTACTTCGGTTATAGTCCTCGTTATGCTCGTACAAATCTTTTTGAGAGTTGTTGCCGCAAGAATGAGGAATTTTATGGAGGTGAAATTGGCGAACAGGTTGCGATACGACGTTTTCGAGCATCTTGTTTACAGTCGTTGGGAGGAATTGTCTGCGGTGCATAGCGGAGATATGCTTACCCGTATGGTGAGCGATACGGGAGATGTGGTAAGATTGTTGACCGCAGCCTTACCCGTATTTTTTTCAGCCTCGCTTCAATTGTGCGGGGCTTTGGTGCTTTTGTTCCTGCTCGATCCGCTTTTGGCGATTATATTGGGAGCGGGGATACCTTTCGTCGCTTTTTTCGGTAAAATATACTATCGTCGAATGAGAAAGTATACGCATCAAGTGAAAGAGAGCGAGAGCGATATCAATGCTTTGGTGGAGGAAAATCTTCAGAATCATATCGTTGTACGTTCTTTCGAACGCCAGCAGTTCAGTTTGGATATGTTGGAGTCTTTGCAGGATACGCTTAGAAATAAGGTGTATAAGCGGACGAATGTATCCGTTTTCGCTCATGCGATGATGAATACGGCTTTTGGGGGAGGATATTTGACGGCTTTTCTTTGGGGCGTATACGGATTGGCGCACAAGACGATTTCTTTCGGAACGCTTACGGCATATTTGCAGTTGGTAGCCCGTATTCAGCGTCCCGTTTTCGACCTTATGCGTTTGCTTCCCGCTATTGTTTCGGCTAAGACCGCTATCGAAAGATTGGAACGACTGACGGATTTCGAATTGGAAGATAAACGGGAGAAGGTTTTTCTGGAAGGGCCTTTGACGTTGAAGCTCGATAATGTGGCCTTTGCTTACGGCGGTGCGAAAGATTGGGTATTCCGGAATTTGTCTGCGGAGTTTTTGCCGGGTACGATGACGGCCGTTATGGGGGAGACGGGGGTCGGGAAGACCACTCTTTTCCGTCTGCTTTTAGGCTTGGTGAAGCCCTCGGAGGGATGTATAACGATTGGAAATTCGGATTTCGAGACAGGTGTATCCGAACTTACCCGTTCCAACTTTATTTATGTTCCTCAAGGGGATTCTCTTTTCAGCGGGAGTATCAGGGAGAATTTGTCGTTGGGGAATCCGGAGGCTTCCGTAGAAGATATGGAAAATGCGCTGAGAATAGCTTCGGCCTCCTTCGTGTTCGAGCTTCCGCAAGGGTTGGATACGCAGCTTGGAGAAAGAGGGTGCGGTTTGTCCGAAGGTCAGGCCCAGCGTATCGCCATAGCCCGTTCTCTCCTTCGTCCGGGGAAAATTCTGTTGTTGGACGAGGCGACTTCCGCTTTGGATGCGGAAACCGAAAAACGTTTTCTATATGCCCTAAAGGAAAATTTGGGGGATAGAGTATTGCTCTTCATTACCCATCATGCGGAGGTGGCCGCAAAATGCGGGAGCATACTCGAAATATGAAATCAGCCGTATTTGTTTTTCAGACGGGCGTATAGGATTTTATGAATGATGCGGCCTTCTTCGATCTCCTTTGTCGAAAATCCGTATGCGGCCGCCATATCCCGGCGGATATCTTCCAGCACTTCGTCGTTTTCGACGAAGTGCGGATGGCGGGATTCCAATTCCTCCATGTCGTTGTTCTGCATTTTGTATAGATATTCGATGGCGATGTTCCGGGCAAGGAGACGCCGGTCTTTTTCGTATTCTTCCATAAATGCGGATATGATGCCGTCCGTGAGATAGTCGGAAAAACGGTTCATAAGCATGATCCGGGATTTCAGGGCTGCCGGTTTATCGGTATCTGCGGAAGAGGCATTCAGGAGGAAATTGCTGATGTTGAGATAAGAAAGTTCGGCAATCAGGATGCTCTCCTCCTCGTTTTTGTCCATATCCAGGAGAAGCATATTGTAAAGAGCGCGGGCGAAGCGTATTTCTTCCTTATATGTCGCCGCTTCCCGGTGGTAGGCCAGGAAGGATTTCGATAAGATATTCAGGCATAGGGATAAACCTTTGCGATTGTAATCCGCTATATGTTTGTCGATATCCCGGAGGATTTCCTTTATTTCCTTACGGGTTTTCATTTTTTTCTGAAATTCATCCATCCCTGGGCTTTGAGTTCTGCGGTATTCCCGCCCGTTGTCGTGAGGAGGCAGCCGTCTTCCGGTTTGCAGGTACGACCGATGATATGTATATCCTTTAAACGGGAAATCCGGTCATAGACATCGAGCGGGAAAGTAAAAAGCAATTCGTAATCTTCTCCCCCGGAAAGAGCGCACAGGGTAGCATTCATGTTCAATTCTTCAGCCATTTTACAGGTTTGATAATCGATGGGGATTTTGTTTTCGTATATATTGCATCCCGTTCCGGAGTCTCTGCATATGTGCAGGACTTCCGAAGCCAAACCGTCCGAAATATCGATCATGGCCGTGGGTTTGATTCCGTTCTCCCGAAAAGTTTCGATAATGTCTTTCCGGGCTTCCGGTTTGAGTTGGCGTTCCAATATGTATTCGAATCCCTCGAATTCGGGTTTGCCGTCCGTATTCCCTTGAAGCGCTATTTTTTCCCTTTGCAGAAGTTGAAGTCCCATATAGGCGGCCCCCAAATCTCCGCTGACGCAAATCAGTTGGTCGATTCCGGCCGTATTGCGGTATACGATATCCCGGATGTCGGCTTCTCCCATTACGGTAATGCTGATGCATAATCCCGTCTTCGAAGAAGTCGTATCCCCCCCTACGAGGTCGATTCCGTATATTTCGCATGCACGGTAGATGCCGGAATACAATTCTTCGGTCATTTCTACGGAAAAACGGTTGGATAATGCGATGGATACTACGATTTGTCTCGGCGTACCGTTCATGGCATATATGTCGCTCGCATTCGAGACGACGGCCTTATAGCCTAAATATTTCAGTGGACAATAACTAAGATCGAAATGTATGCCCTCGATCAGCATATCGGTGCTTACGAGCAGTTTTTTCGGTCCGTAGTCCAAAACGGCGGCATCGTCGCCTACGCCTTTTAAGGTCGAAGCGTTTATATATTTGTTTTTCCCCGTCAAATGTTCGATTAATCCGAATTCTCCTAAAGCGGAGAGTTCCGTATATGTTTTTCCCGTTTCCATATTTGAATTTTTTACAAATATACATCTTGATGCCGGTAAATAACGAAAACATCGATATAAAAATCCTGTCTTTCCTCTTTGACGGATGAAGGGAATATGAGGGGGAATATTTTAAAACGATTCTAAATTGCATAGTAATTTAATTTTATATATTTTTGTATACGGAATTATGGACGGGAAGATGCAAATTCGATGCGATATCTTCCTGTGATAATGATAAACAAACGAATATGTCAGATAAAAACGATAAAATAATAGATAATGTAACAGCCGGGGAATACAAATACGGTTTTTTCAGTAAAATCGAAACGGAGCATATAGGAAAGGGTTTGAATGAAGAGGTTATCCGTTTGATTTCTTCCAAGAAAGAGGAGCCGGAATGGTTATTGGATTTCCGTTTGAAAGCCTACCGCAAATGGTTGACGATGAAGATGCCCGAATGGACTTGTTTAAAACTTCCCGAAATAGACTATCAGGATATAATCTATTATGCGGCGCCCAAGCGGAAGGCGGATAAGAAATGGGAGGATGTGGATCCCGAACTGAAGGCTACTTTCGATAAGTTGGGGATTCCCCTGGACGAACAAATGGCATTGTCGGGGGTTGCCGTGGATGCCGTTTTGGACAGCGTTTCGGTAAAGACCACTTTTAAAGACACGCTTGCCGAGCGGGGTGTGATATTCTGTTCGTTTTCCGAGGGCGTAAGAAATTACCCCGATTTGGTGAAAAAGTATTTGGGTACGGTGGTTTCCTATGCGGATAATTTTTTTGCAGCTTTGAATTCCGCCGTATTCAGCGACGGTTCTTTCGTATATATACCCAAGGGGGTCCGTTGTCCTATGGAATTGTCCACTTATTTCCGGATCAATACCCGGGATACGGGTCAGTTCGAACGTACTCTCATCGTTGCCGACGAGGAGAGTTACGTCAGTTATCTCGAAGGGTGTACTGCTCCGCAACGGGATGAAAACCAGCTTCATGCCGCTATCGTGGAGATAGTGGTGGAAAAGGATGCCGAGGTGAAGTACAGTACGGTTCAGAATTGGTATCCCGGAAACAAGGAAGGGAAAGGAGGGATATACAATTTCGTGACCAAGAGAGGATTGTGTCGCGGAGACCGCTCCAAACTCATATGGGCTCAGGTGGAAACCGGTTCTGCGATAACTTGGAAATATCCGAGTACGATTCTCAAGGGAGATTATTCGGTAAGCGAATTTTATTCGGTGGCCGTTACGAATAACTATCAACAGGCGGATACGGGTACCAAGATGATACATATAGGCAATAACACCCGCAGCCGTATCGTTTCCAAGGGTATATCCGCCGGTCACAGCAGCAATGCCTACCGGGGGAGGGTGAAAGTGTTGAAAAGCTGCCGTAATGCCAGAAACTTTTCCCAATGCGATTCGCTTTTGCTCGGAGATAAATGCGGAGCGCATACTTTTCCTTATCTCGAGATAGAAAATTCCACCGCTTTGGTGGAGCATGAGGCTACGACTTCCAAAATCGGCGAGGACCAGTTGTTTTATTGCAACCAGAGAGGAATAGCGACGGAAGATGCCGTGAGCCTTATCATCAAGGGATATGCAGGCGATGTAATCAATAAGATGCCTATGGAATTCGCCGTGGAGGCACAAAAATTATTGCAAATAAGTTTGGAGGGAAGCGTGGGATGAAATTTTCCGTAAAAACGGAGCGAATCGAATAATAATAAAATAAGAATATGCTTGATATAAAAAACTTACATGCCGTTATCGACGGTAAAGAAATATTAAAAGGGGTGAATCTGCGGATTAATCCCGGAGAAGTACATGCGATAATGGGACCGAACGGAGCGGGGAAAAGTACGCTTTCCGCAGTACTTACCGGTAGAGAGAATTACGAAGTCACCGAAGGAGAAATCTTTTTCGAGGGTAAGGATCTATTGGCTCTTAAGCCGGAGGAACGTGCCCGAGCCGGTCTCTTCCTGAGTTTTCAGTATCCTGTGGAAATCCCGGGGGTGAGTACCGTTAATTTTTTGAAGACGGCTGTAAACGAAAAGAGAAAGTATGCGGGCCTTCCCCCTTATCCTGCCGGAGAATTTCTTAAAATGATACGGGAGAAAATGGAATTGTTGGGCATGGACAATAAACTTTTGAACCGTTCCTTGAACGAAGGATTTTCGGGAGGAGAAAAGAAAAAGAACGAAATATTCCAAATGGCCGTACTGGACCCCAAGCTTGCCATATTGGACGAAACCGATTCGGGCTTGGATATAGACGCTTTGCGCATCGTATCGAACGGCGTGAACAAATTGCGGAATCCGGAGAAATCGGTAATCGTGATAACGCATTACCAACGTATTTTGGATTATATCGTACCCGATGTGGTGCATGTGCTTTATGACGGGAGAATCGTAAAAACCGCAGGCAAGGAGTTGGTACGCGAATTGGAAGAAAGAGGATACGATTGGATTAAGGAAGAACTCGGCAAATAGTACGGATAAAGCTTATGGAGAGATTAGAAAAGATCAATAACGATTTTTCCGCTTTGTTCGAAGCGGGGAAGCAGTTGCTCGACCCCGGTCGCAACGAAACGGTCGACCGTTCCCGTTGTGCCGCCTCGGAGCGTTTCCTCAAGCGGGGAATTCCGCATAAGACGGAAGCTTATATATATACCGACTTTCTACCGGTATTGGACAGGGATTATCGGGTGGTATTGAATTATTCCACCGGCGATATCGACGTCAATCGGCTTTTTCGTTGTAACATATCGGATTTGTCGGTACATTTGGTGTTTACGGTAAACGGCTATTACGACAGGAACAATTCCAATGATTTACCGGAAGGGGTGGTCGTATGCAGCCTTGGCGAGGCGCAAACCCTTTATCCGGAGCTTTTGGAAAGACATTACGATCGCTTGGCGGTTGCTTCGGGAGACGGCTTTGCGGATTTGAATACGATGCTGGCTAAGGATGGGGTATTCGTTTACATTCCTCCCCGTACGATATTGGACCGTCCTTTACAAATCATCAATCTTTTGTATTCCGATGCCGATCTCATGGCTTTTCAGCGCAATCTCGTCGTCGTAGGAGAACAGGCTGCAGCTTCCGTTTTGGTATGTGACCATACGGTGACGAATTTCAATTATTGGGTGGATACCCTCACGGAGATCGTGACGGAAAAGGGGGCCGAATTGAATTTTTATCAGGTGGAGAATCAGCATAGCGAAGCTTCCCAGGTGAATTCCGTATTCGTGGAGCAAGCTGCCGGTTCGGTATTCAACTCCAATATGATAACCCTGTACGGGGGACTTGTCCGGAACAATATTTACGTGCGCTTGACGGGAGAAGGCGCTTATGCCGGGTTGTACGGCGCTTATTTGATGGATAAGAATCAAAAGGTGGATAATTTTACGTCGGTGGAGCATATGGCGCCTCGGTGTACGAGCGAAGAGCATTATAAAGGCATATTGGACGACCACGCTTTGGGGAATTTTTCGGGTTCCATAAAGGTATATCCCAATGCTCAGCATACGGAGGCTTATCAGGCCAATGATAATTTGCTGTTGACGGATACGGCCCGTATCAATTCCAAACCCCAATTGATCATAGATGCGGACGATGTCAAATGCAGTCACGGAGCTACCGTAGGGCAAATCGACGAGGAAGCCGTGTTTTATCTTAAAAGCCGCGGTATAGATGCGGATGAGGCTAAAACAATGATGATGTTCGGGTTTGTAAACGATATCGTACGAAAAGTGAATATCCCGGCTTTGAGGGAAGAGGTGGGAGTTCTTGTGGAACGCCGGTTGAGGGGAGAGATTTCCAAATGTGCGAATTGCGTATTGGGATGCGAGAACAGGGTATAACCGCATTTAGTTATGTTCGATATAGACAGGATAAGACAGGATTTTCCCATACTCGGAGAAAAGGTGTACGGCAAGCCTTTGGTGTATTTGGATAATGCCGCTACCGCCCAGCGGCCTTCGTGTGTGGTGGAAAAAATGAAGGAATATTATTTGAGGTATAATTCCAATGTCCACCGGGGCGTGCATTTTTTGAGCAATTATTGCACGGATGCCAACGAAAAGGCAAGGGCCGACATAGCCGATTTCATAGGAGCTTCTTCCGTTCGGGAAATCGTATTTACGCGGGGAACTACCGAAGCCGTCAACCTTGTGAGTTATGCTTACGGAGAGAAATTCATTTCGGCGGGAGACGGAATTTTGATAACGGAGATGGAGCATCATTCCAATATCGTGCCCTGGCAACTTTTATGCGAGCGCAAAAATGCCGTTTTGAAGGTTTTGCCCGTAGACGAAAACGGGATGTTGCGGATGGATTTGTTGGACGAATATCTTTCGTCCGGAGTGAAATTGGTGGCTTTAGCCTATGTGTCCAATGTGTTGGGGACGGTAAATCCGGTGGAAGAGATTGCAGCTAAGGCGCATGCCGCAGGCGCCTTGGTTTTTGTGGATGCGGCTCAGGCCGTACAGCATATGGAAATGGATGTTCGAAAATTGGATTGCGATTTTTTGGCTTTTTCGGGACATAAATTGTACGGCCCTACGGGAGTAGGGGTTTTGTACGGAAAAGAAGAAATACTGGAGGCAATGCCGCCGTGGCAAGGCGGAGGAGAGATGATAGAAGAGGTGCGTTTCGAGCGTACGCTTTACAATGATTTGCCCTTTAAGTTCGAAGCCGGAACTCCCGATTTCATAGGGATCGTAGGTTTGGGAGAAGCCGTGAATTACATACGTTCCGCAGGTATACGGGAAATTGCCGCTTACGAAGCGGAACTCTCGGATTATATGGAGGAAACTCTTCTCAAGATTCCCGGCGTAAGACGGTACGGTCCGGCAGGGAGACATTCTTCCGTATTCAGTTTCACTATGGGAGAAATCCATGCATACGATTTGGGAACATTGTTGGATAAAATGGGGATAGCCGTCCGTACGGGACATCTTTGTGCGGAACCCCTGTTGAGGCATTTCGGACTGACTTCGGTGACAAGGGCATCGTTGGCCATGTATAATACGAAAGAGGAAATAGACGTATTCTGCCGGGGATTGATGAAAATCGGCAGAATGTTCGATATAAGTTGAATCATGAAAATAGAAGAAATAGAACGGGAAATCGTAGAAGAATTTTCCATTTACGAGGATTGGATGGATAAGTATGCCTATCTTATAGAACTCGGCAAAGAGCTGGCACCTATGGACGAAACTCATAAGACCGAGGACAACCTGATCCGGGGATGCCAATCCCGGGTATGGTTCCATGCGGATTACAGGGACGGACTTCTGTATTTTTCGGGAGATAGCGATGCGATTATAACCAAGGGCCTCGTGGCCCTTATGCTCAGAGTATTTTCGGGGCATAAACCCGAAGATATAGCCCGGTCCGATATAAGTTTTATCGATACCATAGGTTTGTCCACCCATCTTTCGCCTACGCGTTCGAACGGATTATTGGCAATGCTCAAGCAGATTAAGTATTACGGACTGGCTTATTCGTTAAAAAAGGAATGATGCGATGGAAGAGAATACTGTAATGAAGGAGTTGGTCATCGAAAAACTGTCGATGATTTACGACCCGGAAATACCGGTGAACATATGGGAATTGGGATTGGTATACGGAATAGAATTCCCTCGTCCTTCCGAGGTGATCATACATATGACACTGACGGCTCCGGGATGTCCGGTTGCCGATAATATCGTTCAGGATGTGCACGATATCGTTATGTCCTTGGACGGTATCGATGAGGTGACCGTGAATTTGGTTTTCGATCCCCCTTGGGGACCGGAACGGATGAGCGAGGTGGCTCGATTGGAATTGGGTTTTGACATATAGACCGGATGCGTATCGACGATTTGGAATCCTGGGCTTACGAATTGGGTTTCGATGCGGTGGGCATAACTCCTGTGGTATGTTTGACGGAGGAAGAAAAGCGATTGAGGAAATGGTTGGAAGAGGGAAAACACGGGGATATGGCATTTTTGGAGCAGAATATCGAAAAACGTTCCGATCCCCGATTGTTGGTCGAGGGAGCGGTTTCGGTAGTCGTTACGCTTACGAATTATTATACCGATTCCGGGCAGGATACCGAGGGACCGAGGATTGCAAGGTATGCTATGGGGAAAGATTATCATTGGGTGCTTAAAGCCCGGCTTGCCGAGCTTTTGAATAGGATGGAGGAAGCCGACGGAGTGAGCGGAGGCCGTTGCTTTACGGATTCGGCTCCCGTATTCGAGCATGAATGGGCAAGGCGTGCGGGTTTGGGATGGAGGGGCAGGAATACTCTTTTAATCAATAAGGAAATGGGGTCTTTTTGCCTTATAGGAGTGATTATTTCCCGGGTTGCCTCTAATGCCTACGCTCTTCCGTTCGAAGGGAATTTTTGCGGGAACTGTAGAAGATGCATAGAGCATTGTCCTACGGGAGCCTTGACTTCGGAAGGGCTCGATGCCCGGAGATGCATAGCTTATCACACCATAGAAAATAAGGGGGAATATCCGGAGGATATAAAACTTAAGGCCGGAAATCGTATTTTCGGATGCGATATTTGTCAGGAGGTATGTCCGTGGAATGCTAAAGCCCGGCCCCATAAGACCCCTGAATTCTATCCCGACGAAGATGTATTGGCGCTTCGTTCGGAAGATTGGAAGGAAATGACGGGAGGCCGTTTTAAAAAATTATTTAAGGGAACTCCTTTGGAACGTACGGGATTAAAGCGGTTGAAACGTAATATTCCCGGACATGATGCCGGAAAAACAAATTAATCGGGAGCCGTATCTTCGGAACAGGCTTTTTTATAGGGAAATAATGGACACTAAGAAATGGATAACACAGGTTATCAAACAAAATGAAATAGATAAATATATGACCGGCGGTAAGGATTTTATCGATGAAACCGCCATATTCGGAGCCATAGAAAGAAACCGGATTCCGGATAAGAATCGTATTCGGGATATTATAAAAAAATCGCTTGAAATCGAATTGCTGTCGTTGGAGGAAACGGCCGCATTGTTGAACGTAAAGGACCCGGAACTTATTCATGAGATGCGGGAGGCTGCATTGGAGGTCAAACATAAGGTATACGATAACCGAATCGTATTTTTCGCTCCGCTTTATTGTTCGAATTTATGTGTAAACAAATGCGTATATTGCGGTTTTCGGGAAGATAATAAGGAGGAAAAACGGATTATTCTGAATAAGGAAGCGGTGATGCGGGAAACCGAAGCCGTTATCGATGAGGGGCATAAAAGATTGATTGTGGTTTTCGGAGAACATCCCCGTTCGGATGCCGCTTATATGGCGGATATGATAAATGCGATATATGCCTGCAAAAGGCCTGTGCCTTCGGGTAACGGGTTCAATAATATTCGGAGGGTGAATGTGAATGCCGCTCCCATGTCGGTGGAGGAGTTGAAGAAATTATGGAGGGCGGGAATAGGTACTTATCAGGTGTTTCAGGAAACTTACCATCGCGGCAGATACGGAGAGTTGCATCCCGGAAATACGCTTAAGGGCAACTACCGTTGGCGGTTGTATGCGATGCACCGGGCGATGGAGGCGGGGATAGACGATGTGGCCATAGGGGCTTTGTTCGGATTATACGATTGGAAGTTCGATGTGATGGGATTGGTGGCCCATGCTCACGACCTCGAGAAGCGGTTCGGCATAGGTCCTCACACCATATCCTTTCCGCGGATGCAGCCGGCTCCCGGTTCGTTTTTGAGCAAAAACTCCCCTTATATGGTGGATGATGCCGTTTTTATGCATATCGTTACCGTACTTCGTCTTGCCGTACCCTATACGGGGCTTATCGTGACGGCGCGGGAAAATGCGGATATCCGTCGCAGGGTTGTGAAATTGGGATGTACGCAGATGGATGCCTCGTCGAAAATCGGCATAGGCGCTTATGCCGAGAAAAAGACTCAGGAGGAAAATGCCGATAAGGTGCAGTTTTTATTGGGCGATCAGAGAAGTTTGGACGAGGTCGTGCGGGAATTGGCCGAGGCAGGTCATATCACTTCTTTTTGTACGGCAGGATACCGTTGCGGACGTACGGGAGATAAAATCATGTCCCTCCTTGAAAAAGGCGTGGAAGGGAAGTTTTGCAAATTGAATGCGGTGCTTACTTTCCGCGAGTATTTGAACGACTATGCTTCACCCGAGACTAAAATAGCGGGCGAAAGGATAATCGATAAGGAATTGAAGGAAATAGAAAATATCGAATTTTTTCATGATAAGAAATTATTTCCTACATTTATGGCTTATTATAAGAGAGTGGCATCGGGAGAACGCGATTTATATATGTAATAATTAATATTGTGGTTTATGTTCAACAAAAAAAATAAACTTGGAGATATTGTCTTGGCGGACCACAACCTTTTATTGGTATTGGAACGCTTCGGCATACGACTCGGTTTCGGTGACCGTACGGCGGAAGACGTATGTTCGGAATTCGGAATATCTTCCGAATTATTCGTTTTGATATGCAATATGTATTCGTTCGAGAATTATGTGCCCGATATAAGGAAACTCGAACCGGTAGATCTTAAGGATTTGCTTTCTTATCTGAAGAACTCTCATAAGTATTATGTGGGAAAACGTCTTCCCGCCATAGGGAAAAATTTGGATAAAATCATATCCGGATTGGAACCCCACTATGCCGGAGCTTTGGAACGTTTTTTCGAAGACTATAGGGAAGAGGTTGAAAATCATTTGAGTTATGAGGACGAAGTGGTATTTCCCTATGTACAGAATTTATGGATAAGCCCGAAAGGGAAACCCGGATTCACCATTAATACTTTTAAAGAAAATCACAGTAATATAGAGGATAAACTCGATGATCTTAAAAATATTTTGATTAAATATTTACAGGATAAAGGAGATTTCGAGGTGCGTAAGACCATTTTATCGGATTTGTTCGTATTCGATAACGATTTGAATAAACACAGACTGATAGAAGAGAAGATATTGATTCCTATGGTTTTGAAAATAGAACGCGATGAGTAAAAAGTATAAATTCAGGATATTGCTGATGGAGTCTTCGACGATTGTAGCCGAAGGATTGAAATCCGTAATATCCAATATCGGAGACGTGGAGATTGTCGATACCGTATCCGATCCGGAACTTTTACGTATGAAAATAAGCACGCTTTCTCCGGATATTCTGATTATAAATCCGATGATGCTGGATGTGAATACGAGACATTCCATTCGTTCGACATTCGGCTTATCGGAAGAAACGGCTGTGATAGCCGAGAGCTTTTCCTTGCCGGATCCGGAGATATTGAAGCATGTGCATACCTTTATTAATATCTTTGATTCCAAGAATACCATTATATCCAAAATTACCGAATCCGTATCCGATAAGAAAAGTATTCCGGATAATGAAATCGACGGGCTTTCCGAGAGGGAGCGGGAAATATTAGTGTCTTTAGTGAGCGGGAAAACGAATAAGGAGGTGGCCGAGGAGCACAATATATCCGTTCATACGGTGATTTCTCACCGGAGGAATATCAGTAAGAAAACGGGTATCAAATCGGTTTCCGGATTGACTATTTATGCCATGTTGAACGGGCTTATAGAGCAGGAGAAGCTAAAATGACAGTTTAAGGTTCATGGCTTCCAATTCCTGACGACGGCGGATTTTCTCTTTTTCTCCTTTGCGGTAGGCATATACGATACCGTATTCTTTACAAAGCTCTATCTTTTTTTCCGTATTTTTAATATGGGAAAATTTTTTCTCTATATGTTCCCAGATTTCACGGATAAGGGTATTGGCTTCATTTCGAATGTCGGCCAATTCTTTTTCATAATGTTTTGCCTTGTCTTTCAATGCTTTTTGGAAGGAGGAAATTTCTTTGAATAAATTGTAGTTCACCTTTACCAATGCGATGGAAGGACAATAAATCGGATTTCCTCCCGATGCGGTGCGTCGATGTTCTCCGTCTATGATTTTCTGTCCCCAATCGAGGAGATGTTCGTCGGTGTTTAAAGCGGGTACGGTGGTTTGTTCTCGGTCGATACCGTAGAAAGTGCGGGCATTCGGTTTTAATTCCCCTCGAAGGATAGCGAAATTCAATACTTGGATAAAATGGGAAATGTATAATTTGGTTTTTTTCTTTTGATTTTCGTAAGGGGTATGGTTTTCTATTTCTTTTTGTTTCGTATACGAGGCTACTTTTATCGCATTGTCGAAAGCCGTATGGAATCTGGATATTTCGATGAAAAAAGCCGGCTCGATTACGGAGTTTCCCGGATTCTCGGAAACTTTTTCCATTACGGCTTTTAATGAAGCAAGCCGGGACATATCGTTATTGGGAAGTTTTTTATAAGGCATATCGACGGTTTTGAAAATCCATTTGTGCGAATTTACTTAAAATGCGGATAGAACGCAAAAATAATTTATTTAATATGCTTATAATAACCATAGGTTTTTAGGACTTCGTTTACAAAAGCGTATACTTGACGGCCGTTGCAATACCCGTTTTTTACAATGTTGTCGTTATAGAATTCGGGGCGTGATTTAAGAATAATGCAGGAATCGACGTTTCTATCCCATACGTAATTTTTCTTTCCGTATTTTTCAGCCAAACGTATGGCGTCGAAAATATGTCCGGGACCTACATTATAGGATGCGATGATGAATTTGATTCTTTCGCTTGCGTATATGTCTTTCGGGAAAAATGTCTCTAAATATTTTAGGTAAAGCGCCCCGCATCTGATATTGTTCGTGGGATTCATATAATCGGTTATGCCGAAATTTTCGGCCGTATTCGGCATGATTTGCATAAGTCCCGACGCTCCTGCTTTCGAACGAATTGCCGGATTGAACCTCGACTCCGTATGGATGAGGGCGGCAAGGAGTTTCCAGTCCCAATCGATATGGCGGGCTTCGGATTTGATAATGGTGTCGTATAAGCTTATTTTACCCCTTCTTTTTTCCGGTTCCGTATAGAATTCCGGATCTCGATTATAATTGAAATACTGGGATTTCATATATGGGATAATTCCGTTTTTCTGAGCCCGGAAACTCCAAAGCATCAGGCTGTCTTTAAGGTCGTAAGCTTTTGAATTTATAGCCCATCCGTAGGTTATTCCTCTTTTCAGCGTAAGGGAGGTCTCCGTATTTTTGAAAAACGAACAAGCGATGTCGGCATCCGTTTTATTTCCTGCCGTATATTCGATTTCGCCTTGTTCGACCATGAACATTAGTTGGTTGAAATCCCGGGAATTTTCAATGCGGAGATTGAAGTCCGATTTGAGGGAATCCCTGATTTCGAGCAGTATCCGAATAAGAGAGGCGTCATTCGGAACGAAAATGTCTTTCCCTTTTATATTTTCGAAAGAAAAAACCGGACATCGTTTGTTGTTTACCAATACGATGTCCGTATGTCCCAAAGGGATGATGTCGTATGCGGCGGAGTTTTCGTCGTCTATGGCATATATTCTTCCGGCATAAATATCGATTTTTCCTTCTTTTATAAGTTTTAAGCTCTTCCCCGGCATGTTCTCGGTATTTACGATATGTAAATCCGTTCCTATGAAATCGGAGAAGTTCTTGGCTAAGGAGTAGCCGAAACCTTTTAAAATACCGTTGTCGCTATAGTAATCCATGCTGTTGCACGGAAGGACGATTCTTATATGAGCGTTCGCAATAAGTTCCTTGAGTCTCGGTTGCTTGCCATTGGGCGGAGGAGATTTGCATTCCGGATAAAGGGAAAACAAAAGCGTAAGCAATATGTATTTTCGTTTCATTGAATTCAGTAAAACAAATCCCAACGTACTCCGAACTTGAAAACTGCGGGATTGATGGGGTAAAAGGGAGAAGAAAAATAATTTTTGTTGCCCCAATGATAGTTCAAATGCTCGTATTTGGCATAGAGCACGGCTGTCTTGATTTTAAGCGTCAGGAAAATATCCGTTTTCGGATAATTTCCGGTTTTGATCCGGCGTTGGTTATGGAATTGCATAATGCCGGGAGCATAGTGATCGGCATAGAAAGCGGAGTTGTAGAATATATCGATACCGGCTTGCAGTCTCAAGGCTTTTCGAAATAAATCGTTTTCGTAATAATTATGCGAATATAATGAGACGGCGGGTAGAGCAATCACTTCTTCCGCTTTCGTTTTTTGGAAATAAAAGTTTTGAGAGAAATAAAAATTACTTAATCTAAAAGTTTGCTTCAGCCATAGCGTGAGTATTTTCAAGTCTTTGTCGTATTGAGCCGGCATGGCAAGGGAATCGAAGTAAATATGATTCTTCCTCATATTTAAAGCGCATCCTGCTTCGGTTTTCCATTTCTTATGAAGAAATTTCAGAGAGATATTCCTTTCTTTCGTATTTTTCATGGAATTTTTCCAGAAATTATGATTTCCCACGTAGGTTTCAAAGAAGGGATTGGCATTTTTATCGGAGGCGGTTATATTTATTTCGGCCGCAAGGTTTTTTCGGGATTCGAGGTAGCGGGTCAGGCAGGCCTTTAGTTCGAAGTTTTTGGCATAGTCCCCGCTCAGTCCGTAATAAGCGGAAATATCGTAATTGAGACGGCCGGTATCGATATTGAATAAGCCTCCATGGAAAAATACGCTTTCGTATACGGTCGTTTTTCGGGGAAGGGTGTCGATGCTTATGCGTTGTTCGTCTTTGCGCTTTTTGTATTCCAATCCGGTAAATAATTTGGGAAATCGTTTGTAGGTATTACTTCCCTCGATGACCAGCAGGGATTTTATTTTTAAAACATCGTTTTCGATGATGTCGTTATTGGCGGATTTCGTCAAAAAAGTGTGTTTGAAAAAATCGGCTATATGAGTGGTTTCCTTAAACCTATAGGTGTTTTTTTCTTGAGTCGCGGCGAAAATGAATTTCATGGGATAGGTGAAAGTCGTATCCTTATCGGTTATATGCCGTTTCCGGCGACCTATACGGTATTGGATTTCGGCATAACGATTGATATTGCTGATATGATTGGATACTCCGTCGGATATTTTAACGGCGATATTGTGCGAGTTCAAATTGGTGTCCAATATATCCGTCCGTTTCAATACGCCTCCGTTTTCGTCGATATGTCCGTTGTTTTGATTGATAAACAGGGAAATCGCCCAGCGTTTTTTTTCATAGGAAGAAAAGGCTGAAAAATGATAGACATTTCCTTTTTGGTGCATATATCTTCCGTCGCTTGAAATGGTATGGAAAATAATGCCGGCATTCCAATCGGGGTTTATGTTTTGGGTGTGGGTCACCTCGAACAGGGTTTCGCTTTTACCTCTTCCTCCCCCGTTAAAATAGGTGAGTCGTGTAAACGGAGTTGTCGTATTGTAATATTTCGCATCTTCGGGTTTAAGTAGAAAGGCTTTCAACCGGCTCAAAGGGTAAAACTCCTCTTCTTCCCGGTTTATGAAGATATCGGATTCGTAGGGAGAAGGGAAATTGCCCAAATAGGTATTGGAAATCGAATTCTTGAAGATATAATTGTGATTGTGAATTCCGTTTTGAAGGGTATCGACCGGTACGAATACTTTATAGACCCCGTTATGCTTCCATTTCCATGTGAGGCGTTGAGGTTTGACATCGAGTTTCCTTTCTGTGGAATCTTGCAGGATATTTTCCCTTTCGTCCATGGGGACCTCTCCTCTTTCCCGCATATCTCTTTCGATTTGAGCCATGCAGAATACGGAGCAGTATACGAACGAAACCATGCAAAGCAGCTTTTTCATGGATGCAAATATACTTGTTTTTCCCGGAAAATACGTTCGGGTATGAAATTTACTTGATACTAAATTTCTCAAAATCACCTTTTCGTTGTACTTTTGCTGCATATTTATATAGTAATATACGGATTATGGAGGTAAAAGAATATTCGGAAATGTCCGGAAACGAATCGAAATCTTTGAATTTTATAGAGCAAATCATCGAAAAAGATATAAGTTCCGGTAAAAACGAAGGGCGGGTGCATACCCGTTTCCCGCCTGAACCCAACGGTTATTTGCATATCGGGCATGCAAAATCCATCTGTTTGAATTTCGGATTGGCGGAGAAATATAAGGGGAAGTGCAATCTCCGTTTCGATGATACGAATCCGGTGAAAGAGGATGTGGAGTATATCGATTCGATAATGGAAGATATCCGATGGTTGGGTTTTGAATGGTACGGGGAACCTCATTATGCCTCCGATTATTTCCGGCAACTTTACGATTGGGCGGAGAAAATGATTCGGGAGGGGAATGCATATGTGGACGATCAGACCGCCGACACGATTGCAGAACAAAAGGGAACGCCCACGCAGCCGGGTCGGGAAAGTCCTTTCCGTAGCCGTTCTCCGGAAGAGAATCTCGAGCTTTTCCGCAGAATGAAAAACGGGGAGTTCGAAGACGGAAGCCGGGTATTGAGAGCCAAGGGAGATATGGCTTCCCCCAATATGCATATGCGGGACCCTATAATGTACCGTATCATTCACGCTTCCCACCATCGTACCGGAGATACGTGGTGTATTTATCCCATGTACGATTTTACCCACGGACAAAGCGATTATTTGGAAGGGATTACCCATTCCGTATGTACTCTCGAATTCGAAGTGCATCGTCCTTTGTACAATTGGTTTCTGGATAAACTGGTCGATACGGAATACCGTCCCCGACAGATCGAGTTCGCCCGCTTGAATTTGAGTTATACGGTGATGAGCAAACGGCGTTTGTTGGAGTTGGTGCAGAAAGGCTTCGTGTCCGGATGGGACGATCCCCGCATGCCGACGATTTCGGGTTTGAGACGCAGAGGGTATTCTCCGGCTTCCGTACGCCTGTTCGCCGAGAAAATCGGAGTAGCCAAAAGAGATAATGTGATAGACGTGTCTTTATTGGAATTCTGCGCAAGGGAAGAGCTTAATAAGACATCGTCCCGAGTGATGGCCGTATTGGAGCCCGTGGAAGTGGTCATCGACAATTATCCCGAAGGAAAAACCGAGAAAGTCCTTATCGAAAATAATCCCGAAGCTCCGGATAGAGGTTGCCGGGAGGTGAACTTTTCCGGACGTATATACATAGAACGGGACGACTTTATGGAGGCGGCTCCCAAGAAATTTTTCAGATTGACGCCCGGAGGAGAAGTCCGTTTGAAAGGCGCCTATATCGTACGTTGTCAAGGTGCGGACAAGGATGAAAACGGACGGATAATCCGTATACATTGTACTTACGATCCCGATTCCAAAAGCGGATGCGGAAGTGCGGCCTCCATGCGCAAGGTGAAGGGGACATTGCATTGGGTGTCGGCCGAAGATGCGGTTGATGCGGAAGTGCGGCTTTACGACCGGCTTTTTTTCGATGAAGATCCGGGGGGACATAAAGACAGGGATTTCAAGGAATTTCTCAATAAGGATTCCTTGACTGTGTTGAGAAACTGTAAATTGGAATCTTCCCTGTCCGGAGCAACGCCCGGTGAAAGATTTCAATTTCAGCGTTTGGGTTATTTTTGCGTAGATAAGGATTCCCGTCCGAACGCCCTTGTGTTTAATCGGACGGTATCTTTGAGAGATACATGGGCCAAACAAAATAAATAGCATATGGGTAAACTGAAGAAGATATTTTTGGAAGAATGGAAATCGGTGTTTTATATAACACTGGGTTTGATTCTTTACGGACTTGCCGCATCGGCTTTCCAAATACCCCATAAGATTGTGGGTGGAGGGGCCACCGGTTTGAGTACCGTCATATATTATCTTTCCGGGGAGGTCGTTCCCGTGGGATTGAGTTTCTTTATCATCAATCTCGTGCTTATTGTCATATCGTTTAAGATATTGGGCCCCCGTTTCGGGAGTAAGACGATACTCGCCACTTTCGTAGGCAGTTTGATGTTGGGTATATTTCAACCGTTGTTTCCGGTGGCTTTGCTTGAAGACCGTTTCCTGAGCACGGTCGTGGCCGGAATGATGATGGGTACGGGCATCGCTCTCGCTTTGGTCAGCGGAGGAAGTACCGGAGGTACGGATATCGTGGCCATGCTGGTTACCAAATACCGGAATGTAAGTCCGGGTAAAGTGCTTATGGTCGTAGACAGTGCCATTATATTTTCCAGCTTGACGATTAATCCCACCATAGAGGGATTGATATACGGATTCGTACTTATGGGCGTTACTTCGTATACGGTGGATTTCATATTCACCGGGAAAAAACAATCCGCCCAACTCTTTATCTTCAGCAGCAAATATGCCGAAATCGCCGACTATATTTCCCAAGAACTTCATAGAGGTGTTACCGTAGTCGATTGTCACGGGTGGTATTCCGGCGAGAACAGCAAGATGTTGATTATAATGGTACGTAAAAACGAAATAACCGATGCTCTGAAAACTACTAAACGCCTGGACCCCAAAGCTTTTATTACGATGAATACGGTGATGGGCGTATACGGGCAGGGGTTTGAGGAAGTTAAGGGAGTTTGATATTCCGAATTTTATGTCGACTCGAAGCCTGTGGGAAACATAATCGGATGTTTCTCCGCAGGCTTTTTCCGTATATACCTGAAACGATTATAAAAGCGGAATTTTTCTCTTTTTGAACGAGGTTTGGCAATAAATAGGGATTTTATAAATGGAAAATCCCTAAAAATGGGGATTGTGAACATTGTTCTTATATCCTATATTTGCAAAAACGAAACATTATGCAGAGGCAAAAGAAAGATATTCGGCAAATCCTTTTGCGGGCGGCTCATGAAGAATTCCTGAAGTTCGGCTTTAAGAATGCTTCCATGCGTGCTATCGCCAAAAGATCCGGGGTTACTTTAAGCAATATCTATAATTATTTTAAGGATAAGGATGAGATTTTCCGGGCCGTATTGACGCCTCTTTTAGAGGCTTTCGACAGACTTGCGGAGACTCATGACAGCGAAGACTATTTGACGCTGAACGTATTTACGGAAAAATCCTATCAGCGTAAAATGATGGATGAGTTTATGAGCGTGCTTAAAGGAAACGAGGCGGAGTTGAAATTGTTGCTGTTTCAATCCGGCGGTTCCTCCCTCGAGAATTACAGGGATTTTTTTACCGACCGCCAGACGGAATCCGGTAAAAAATATATGCAGCATATGAAAATGCGATACCCCCATATAAACGATAATATATCGACTTTTTTTATCCATACGATGAGTTCGTGGTGGCTTACGCTTATGGGAGAAATCGTGACCCACGACGAATTGACGGAAGAGGAGATAGAGCGTTTTTTATCGGAATACGTGGCTTTCGGCACGGCGGGTTGGAAAGAATTGTTGAAAGCGTAGAGAATTTCGGGGGATTTTAATGGTGTTAATGTTTAAGAACAATGTTCTTTTTTAAATAGAATCGAATTTCCGTGCATCGGAATGAATTCGCACCCGGTTTATCGGGAGATTGCCGCTTGAAGATTTATTAATGAATTACTTACTTAAATTACGACTTATGAGTATAACCAATCTTGTAGACGATGAGAAAATTACGATGATACAGGGCGTAAACGGAATACGTCTTTGTGAGGAGTCATGGATGAAAAAAGAGGTGAGAGATTGTGCGGATAAGGACATGCCGTCGGGGTATTCCGCAGGTTTGCCGCTCGCTTCGGGCGATATAACGGATTAACGATTAATTAAGGGATTATGGCTCTATTGAAAAGATTCGGATTTTATATGGGAAACCGCAGATTTCTGCTTCCGCTCTCTCTGATTTTTTCGGGTATCAGCGGATTGGTAGCTCTTTTGCCTTTGTTTTTCGTATGGTTGATTGTACGTACTCTTTTGAGTACGGGAGGCGTGGCGGAAGGGACTCCCGTAAATGTTTATGCATGGTGGGCGGTAGGTACGGCGGTAGGCGGCATAGTCGTTTACTTCATTGCATTGATGATGGCGCATTTTGCCGCATTTCGCGTGGAGGTCAATATGAGGAGGGAAGCGATGCGGAAAATAGTAAATATGCCGCTCGGTTTCTTCGATAAAGAGATGGAGGGACGAATGCGCAAGATTATCGACGAAGATCCTTCGAATACCCATGTTTTTCTTGCACACATCCTGCCCGATATAATAGGAAGTATTTTGGCCCCGCTGACGGTTATCGTATTGCTTTTCGTATTCGACTGGCGATTGGGAGCGGCTTCTATGATACCGCTTATTGCCGCTTTTGTTACGATGGGCTATTTGATGAATCCCAGGCGGAATAATTTTCAGAAAATGTATCTCGATGCGCAGGAACGGATGAGCAGCGAAGCTGTGGAATACGTGCGCGGCATTCCCGTCGTCAAGGTATTCCAGCAGACGGTATTTTCATTCAAACGTTTTTACGACAGCATCGTCACTTATCGCGATTTGGTATCCCAATATACGCTCGGTTGGCAGAAACCCTATTCGTTTTATACGATTGTCATCAACGGATTCGCCTATTTCCTCGTGCCTGCCGCCATTCTGTTGATTGGGAGGGGCGACGGTTATGCCGCCGTTATTACCGATATGTTTTTTTATATACTGATAAGCCCCGTTATTTCCTCCAATGTGATGAAAATTATGTATTTGAATCAGAATATGTTTTTGGCGAACGAGGCCATTACGCGTGTCGAAAATCTGACGCGTTACCCGCAGCTCGAAACGCCGGAGAATACCTTGTCGCCTCGAGGATTCGGCATAGAGTTCGATAATGTGGTTTTCCGTTACGACGGGGCGGAGCAAAATGCCGTAGACGGCGTAAGTTTCGCCATACCCGAAGGACATACCTATGCTTTGGTGGGACCGTCGGGGGGTGGAAAGACGACGATCGCCCGGCTTATCCCCCGTTTTTGGGACACGACGGAAGGTTGTGTGCGTATCGGAGGAACGGATGTCAGGCGGATAGCCAAAGAGGAGTTGATGGACAACATATCCTTTGTGTTCCAGAATACGAAACTGTTTAAAACCACGTTGCGGGAGAACGTGACTTACGGTTCTCCCGATGCGGCGCCGGAAGCCGTAGACCGGGCCGTAGAACTTTCGCAAAGCCGTGAGATTATAGAGCGATTGCCCGACGGCTTGAATACGCCTATAGGCACCGACGGCACTTATCTTTCGGGAGGCGAACAGCAACGCATCGCATTGGCACGCGCCATCCTTAAGGATGCCCCCATCGTGGTGCTCGATGAGGCTACCGCCTTTGCCGACCCCGAAAACGAACATCTCATACGGCAGGGATTGCACGAATTGATGAAAGGTAAAACCTCGCTCGTCATAGCCCACCGCTTGTCGAGCGTTCGCAATGCCGATCGGATTCTCGTCGTCGACAAGGGCAAGATTGCGGAGGAAGGAACCCATGACGAACTCCTTGAAAGAAACGGCATTTATAAACGTATGTGGGAGGAATACCGGAAAGCGGTTGCATGGACGGTATGAATAAATCCTTCCTGTCGGAAAATACCCGCATCTCTGCCGATCGATTGTCGAAACTGTAAATTCAATTATCAACAGAATTAAAAATATTGCAATAAATGATACGTTATTTTCAAAACCGCTTTGCTCTGTCGGAAAAGGGAGCCAAATCGCTTGCGGGAGGCATTGTCTTCACCGTTCTGCTCAATATCGCCCTGATGTTGCCGGCAGTATTCGTATTTATGTTTTTAACGGACTATCTGCAACCGATTATCGATCCGCAAAATACGGTATTGCACGGATTCTGGTATTATTTGTCGATAGCCGTGGTTTTTATGACGATAGCTTTCGCTATCGCCCTTTTGCAGTATACCAATACCTATTCCAATATTTATACCGAGAGCGGTAACCGCCGTATATCGCTTGCCGAGAAGTTGCGGAAACTGCCCTTGGCCTTTTTCGGAGAAAAAAACCTTTCCGACCTGACTTCTCATATTATGGAGGATAATAATATGATGGAGCAGCTTTTCTCGCATAATGTGCCTCAACTATTTGCCTCGCTCATCACCATGCTGCTTATCGGTATCGGCTTGTTTTTCTATCAGTGGCAGTTGGCATTGGCTCTGCTCTGGGTTGTGCCGGTGGCTCTTGCCGTCGTATTGTTTTCCAAAAAAATGTTCGACAGACTGAATAGAGAGTTTCATCACGTCAAACTCCGACTTACCGAAAGAATTCGGGAAGGCTTGGAAAGCGTTCAGGAAATCAAAGCTTAT
>JBGZEX010000082.1:0-13920 GCA_041846495.1 Marinifilaceae bacterium | reverse complement strand
GAACAGCAACAGAAAATCCCGGGAGCGACCGGAGATTTTTCCCGTATCCTTCACCACATCGGTATCGCCGCAAAAAAAGTGCATCGGGAAGTCAACAAAGCCGGACTTGTCGACATATTGGGCAAAGCCGGAACGGAAAACGTACAAGGCGAAGACCAGCAGAAATTGGACGTATTCGCCAACAACACCTTCATATACGAATTACGGGCAAGCGGCGAATGCTGCGGCATAGCTTCCGAAGAAAATCAGGACATCATCATTTTCGAAGACGAAATGTGCAAAGAAGGGAAATATATTTTCTGCATGGACCCTTTGGACGGCTCTTCCAACATAGACGTAAACGTTTCGGTAGGAACGATATTCTCCATCTATCACCGCACGACACCCATAGGTACGGAAGTTTCCACCGCCGATTTCCTGCAGCCGGGCAATAAACAACTTGCAGCCGGATACATCATATACGGCTCTTCCACCATGATGGTATACACGAGCGGCAACGGAGTAAACGGCTTCACCTTAGACCCGTCCATAGGTGAATTCTGCTTATCCCATCCGGATATAAAAACCCCGCAAAACGGAAAAATCTACTCTATCAACGAAGGGAATTACGAAAAGTTCCCTACGGGAGTAAAGAAGTTTATAAAATATTGCCAGGAAGACGACAAATCCACATCCCGTCCTTTTTCTTCCCGATATATAGGTTCTTTGGTGGCGGACTTCCATCGCAACATGCTGAAAGGAGGCATTTTCATATACCCCCAAACCAGTACGCATGCAAACGGAAAACTGCGTCTTCTGTACGAATGCAATCCCATCGCCTTTATTTCGGAACAGTCCGGAGGCATAGCTACGAACGGAAAAGAACGCATATTGGATATAGAGCCTAAAAGCATCCACGAAAGAGTACCTTTCTACACGGGTTCCAAAGAGCTTATCAATAAAATATCCGATTTTCTGGATTTTTTCAACAAAGTATAAATAATATGGTCAACAGACAACTGATTAATCCCCGCAGCGTCGCAGTCATCGGAGGTTCCGACGACATCCACAAACCGGGAGGGCGCGTATTGAAAAATCTTATCGACGGAGCCTTCCAAGGCCCTTTGTATGTAGTAAACCCCAAAGCCGATTCCGTACAGGGCATAAAAGCGTTTCACGACGTAAAAGAACTTCCCGAAGTGGAATGCGCCATACTGGCCATTGCCGCCAAATACTGCCCTCAGGCAGTGGAAGTACTCGCTAAGGAAAAACAAACCAAGGCATTCATCATCTTATCCGCAGGTTTCAGCGAGGAATCCCGGGAAGGAGCTGCATTGGAAGCCCAAATAGTAGAAACCGTAAACTCCGTAAACGGAGCCCTTATCGGGCCCAATTGCATAGGAGTGCTCACCACCCACTACAACGGCGTATTCACCCGCCCCATCCCCACATTGGACCCCATGGGTGCGGATCTCATCTCCGGATCCGGAGCTACGGCGGTATTCATCATGGACGCCGGCATCCGCAAAGGAGTGAAATTCTCCTCCGTATTCTCCGTCGGCAATTCCGCACAATTAGGAGTGGAGGAAATCTTGGAGTATATGGACGAAAACTTCGATCCCGCCACTTCTTCCCGTATAAAACTATTGTATGTGGAAAGCATCGATAAACCCGAAAAACTTTTAAAACACGCCTCTTCCCTCATCCGGAAAGGATGCAGGATAGCCGCCGTGAAATCGGGAGGCTCCGCAGCGGGAAGCAGAGCGGCTTCATCGCATACGGGAGCTCTTGCAAGTCCGGACGTGGCCGTAGAGGCCCTGTTCCGCAAAGCCGGCATCGTACGCTGTAACGGCAGGGACGAATTGGCTACCGTAGCCGGCATATTCACCTATCCCGAATTGAAGGGGAAGAACATCGCAGTCGTCACCCATGCGGGCGGACCGGCCGTAATGCTGACGGATGCCTTATCCGATAACGGAATGGAAGTTCCCCATATAGAAGGCCCCAAAGCGAAAACTCTGCTCGAACAGCTCTTCCCCGGCTCTTCCGTAGGCAATCCCATCGACTTCCTCGCCACCGGAACGGCCGAACATTTGGGCCTCATAATCGATGCATGCGAAAACGATTTCCGGGAAATCGACGGCATGGCGGTGATTTTCGGAAGTCCCGGATTAACGGACGTTTACGAAGCCTACGATGTGATACACGAAAAACTCAAGACCTGTAAAAAACCCTTATTCCCCGTATTCCCCTCCTATATTACGGTGAAAGACGAGGTGGACCGATTCGTCGCCGAAGGACATGCTTATTTCCCGGACGAAGTCATTTTGGGAGAGGCCATCGCAAAAGTATACGCCACTCCGGCTCCGGAAGATGCGGATTGCGAGGATTTTAAAATCGACAAAACCCGTATCCGCAAGGTTATCGACAAGGCGGAAAACGGATATCTCGATCCGGAAGCCATTCACGAACTCTTAGATGCGGCAGGCATATCCCGGGCTATGGAAGGCGTAGCTTCCTCCGAAGAAGAAGCCGTCGACATCGCCCGCAAAATAGGATTCCCCATCGTCATGAAGGTCGTAGGTCCCGTACATAAATCCGATGTGGGAGGAGTCGTCCTCAATATAACGGAGGAAGACAGTGTCAGAAGAGAGTTTCGGAGAATGATCGAGATAAAAGACACCTATGCGGTTATGCTGGCACAACAACTCAAGGGTACGGAGATATTCATAGGTTCCAAACGCGAAGACAAATTCGGACATATGGTGCTTTGCGGGCTCGGCGGCATTTTCATCGAAGTGCTCAAAGACATCAAAGCCGGATTAGCCCCCCTATCGCCCAAGGAAGCCCTTTCCATGATACGCTCCTTGAAATCTTATAAAATCATCAAGGGCATAAGGGGACAGGAAGCCGTAAACGAAGAACGTTTTGCGGAAGCCGTCTGCCGGATATCGCTTTTGGTAAAAGCGGCCCCGGAAATTTTCGAAATGGACATCAATCCCCTATTGGGAAATGCCCGGGACGTAGTGGCGGTAGACGCCCGCATCAGAATCGAAAAATAATCTTTACGGAGGCCGTTTCAAATGCGGCCTCCTCTTTATTTATAAAATGAAAACGAGAAAATTCAGCAAACGGGAAAAATACATGATAGGAATTCTCATCCTGTTGCTCCTCCTCATTATCTTTTCCGGCGAACGGGTCGGCAAAGGCATCAGAAGAGGATGCGCTTCTTTTTTCCATATAACCGACACCGTAAAACCCTAACTCTTTTATGAAAACACGCGATATCATCTTCCTCTTCATCCTTATTCTCTTCTTCCTGCCGTTTTTCATCAGTCCCGCGGTTTACCGCACTTACAACGCATTCAATTCCTCTCACGGACTTATCATGAGTTTTTTTAAATTCGCTCTTCTCGCCACTCTGGGCGAAGTCATCGGCTTGCGTATCGGAAAAGGCGTTTATACGGAAAAAGGTTTCGGATATATTCCCCGAGCCTTCGTATGGGGGCTACTCGGAATGGGGATATACGGAGCGATGATTATTTTTTCGAAAGGTACGCCCGCATTTTTGGAAAGCATAGGGATACAAGGCGCATCTTCCGCCATGCAAGGCCCTGTGAGTCTGAAAAAAATCGGGGTGGCCTTTTCCATATCCCTTGCGATGAACACCGTATTTGCTCCCGTATTCATGACAATTCACAAAATAACGGATGCCCATATCATAAAAAACGAGGGCAGCCTCCGGAAGTTTTTCCGTCCCATCGATATGGGCGCTTCTTTAAAGGCATTGAACTGGGACGTTCAATGGAATTTCGTCTTTAAAAAAACCATTCCTTTTTTCTGGCTCCCCGCACACACGATTACATTCCTGCTTCCGGAAACCTTCAGAATACTTTTCGCAGCCCTCCTGGGCATCGTATTGGGCGTTATCCTGGCCGTAGCCGCTATTAAGAGCCGTCGATAAATCTTACCGGTGCAAATTCATCGCGAATTCCTGTATGATGCATCCGGATACCGGTAGGTTTTACCAAAGACCTTGAAGTACGGTAGTTCCGTATACCGAAGGTTTTCCCGAGAACATAGCGGAAAAGCGATTTACCTACTCTGTTTTATAGCGATCTTGCATCTGCAATTTCGAAGGTCTGTTATCCAGAAATAAAATTTCCGTTCTTTTCCCGATGTATTTTTCGATAAGTTCACCGAAATTCTTTTCGGTTCGATTTTGATATCGAACCAATCCCCCGTTATCCCGGAGATTGCCATAACAACTCCATTGGCGAAAAGTTTCCGGGCAACTCTATTTGCAATCAGAGTATCTTTTTTAACTTCCCTGTCATCGAGCATAAAGGGCTCTTTCTCATCGACCACCCACCTGATTCTGCCGTAACATAAACTTCTCCGCCACCGCCGTCTACGCTAATGAGATAAGTTGAAAGTTTTATGGTATCTTCGTAAACCGGCAACGAAACTTCGTCCTCCTTATTTTTACAAGCATATACCGCCAGCACAAGAATGCTCATAACCAAGATTCCATAAAGATTTTATCTAAAAGGTTACACGGAGCGGAAGTCGAATTTCTTATTCCAGGGCCGCCAAAGCCGCCTCGTAATCGGGTTCCCGGGTTATTTCCGGAACCAATTGCACATATATCACCTTTCCTTTCTCATCGATAACGAATACGGAACGCGCATATAAACCGGCCAAAGGGCCGTCCGCCATTTCCACCCCGTAATCGAAGCCGAATCCGGAACGGAAACCCGAAACCGGAATCACATTATTTATCCCTTCGACAGTACAAAAACGCCCCATGGCAAAAGGCAAATCCATGGATACGGCCAAAACCGCTACATTCTCCTTGCCGGCGGCAAGCTGATTGAAACGACGCACACTGGCGGCACATACCTCGGTATCGAGACTGGGAAAAACATTCAATACGACTTTTTTCCCTTTAAATTCGCTGAGTGCAACATCCGACAAATCGGATTTCACCAACGAAAAATCTTTAGCCACGGTATTCAATCGAGGCATTTCTCCTTTCAAATTAATCGTTATCCGATCTTTAAGTTTAACGGTATTCATAATCCTGAATTATTGGGTTAAAAATTTATATCGTAAAATTCTCCTTTACTTTATACTCAGCATCCCTCCCCGCAAATCGAGATTTACCTTGGAACGCCCGTTACCTACCTGAGCCTTACCCGATTTCAAACGGGGATTCTCCGTTTTCAAAGGAGAAAAGACCATACCCTCGGGAATATCCACCATCAAGGCTTCGTTATGTGTCATCTCTATGGAATAGGAAGCCGGAGCTTCAAAATTCAAACTTATATCCGAATGCTTCGAATCCATAGACAAAGATGTAAAACTTCCGTCGATTTTCAGTATATTCACTCTACCGTAACGGGTTTTCAAATTCAACGAAGAAGTCAATTCGCCGATTTCGACCTTGGTCTGATCCGACTCTCCGGTAACATTTGCAAGACGGGCGACTTTAAGCATACCTCCGTATGTATTGAACTTCAAGCGCAACATTTCCTGTACGGATATATTGCTGTCCGTAAATGCAATCTCTCCTTCGTCTATATAACCACCCACCATAGTCACCCTTTTAAGATGCAGCGACACCGTCTCCAAATCTCCCGCATTGAAATATCCTCCGGCCTGATCCACATATAACAGCCCACCGGAAACGGAAGTCGCTCTGAAATTCCCGTCTTTCAACAATACATTCATATCTCCCACAAAACTATCCAACAATACGTCTCCCCGGGAGTTAATAATCGTCAAAACAATGTTCTTGGGCACTTTGACCACATAGGATACGATTAAATCGTTACTCCATATTTTCTTTCTCAGAAGAACGTTTTTTGCAAATTCAGACCTTACGACCAATCTATCTCCACCCAGCGAATCCTTTATATCCACGACATCCAAAAGCGCCTGCGCCCTATCGTGTTTTTTAGCGGTGACCACTATATTCGCAGATATCTCTATTTCCCGCCCGTTTGTTTGCCGGATTTCTACGTTACCGTATCTGTTCTCTATCAACAAATGCTTTATTCTTTCGGATTTAAAAACCTTATGATATTTCTTCTCCAATATGGTCCCATAAGAAAGAGCGGATGTCAATACAAGTATTAAAGCGACTAAATTCTTCTTCATCATAATTCTATTTTTCTTCCTTTTCCATTGTCTCGTAAGCCCTCGCCAACCGGGCAAGCATCGCACTAATCCGATTCATTGCGGAATCCGTACTTCCGGATATCTCCTTATGCTGCATTCTCAACAGGAGTTTGCCGTATAAAGCATTGAAAGCCAATTCCACATCGGAGACTCCGGCAACATCTCCCGACTTGGTGCGCAGAACAGCCAAATCCTCGGCAACGGCCGCAGCCGCATGCATATAATCCGGATCCTTTTTTTCATACAAAAGGTAGAGATGGAGTTCGTTCAATTCCGCCATCTCGTTGACTATAGGACGGATATGGCCTTTTTCCGTTACTCCGTCGTGCTTCATCAATTCGATGATATTGTCGTACCATTCCGTCATTTCGGCGGCCTTATCCGGTTCGAGACCCATTGTATTCACCCAATCGGCCACTTTTCGGATATCCAAGCCGAAACCCCGCATAACATCCTCTATATGCCACATATAAAGAATGTATTCCGCAATATTGGTCCTCTTTTTTTCCCGGGCTATGAACATAAAACAATCCGATACCTGCGCCTAATATACTAATAATTTTCCTTAAACCTTTCGATTTCCCTTCTATCTTTTTTCGTAGGACGTCCCGAACCGCGATCCCGCTTCTCGAATATGCCGGAATCTATTATCCTCCATTGTTCTTTGAGTTCCAAAGGAGTAATATCCTCGGCATAATCTTTGACTAAAGATGCGGACACCCGGGAAGGAGGCAGGGCTTTAACCTCGAATTTCCGCTCCATATATCCGGTTTTCACGGATACGATATCTCCCGGTTTTATTTCCCGGGAAGATTTTACCCGTACGCCCTCCATCAAAACCTTTCCGTTGCCGCAAGCATCGGCAGCCAATGTCCGGGTTTTAAAAATACGGACGAACCACAACCATTTGTCTATCCTGCATTTTTCCATAATCAATGCAGGGATTTATTGTTATTAAACAAACTCATCGTTTTATCCACTCCCAGGAATATGAAATTCCGGATAATCTCCGCAGACTTCGAGATCAATTCCGGCAATCCGGCTTCTTCTTCGGGACTCCAACTTCCCAATACGTAGTCGATTTGTTCGCCTTTGGAAAAATTTTTCCCTATGCCGAAACGAAGCCGGGCATAAACGGAAGTCCCGAGAACGGCATTTATATGCTTCAATCCGTTATGTCCTCCGTCCGACCCTTTGGCCCTAAGTCTTACGGTTCCGAAAGGAAGCGCCAAATCGTCGACAACGACGAAAAGATTCTCTATAGGCACCCTTTCTTTCTGCAACCAGTAACGCACGGCATTACCGCTCAAGTTCATATAAGTGGAGGGTTTCAACAATATCAGCTTTCTACCCTTCAAAACGGTTTCACATACGCTTCCGTAGCGTTTATCGGTAAAAACAACATTGGATGCCTCCGCAAAGGCATCCAATATGTTAAAACCGATGTTGTGACGGGTATCCTTATATTCGCTCCCTATATTTCCCAAACCCGCTATAAGATATTTCATTACAATATCGATTTAAAGCCGGAATATGTCCGGTTCTCTTATTCCGCAGCAGTCGTTTGAGCTGCGGCACGAGCGGCACGAGTGAGTTTCACCTGAGCGACAAGCATGTTCTGAGGATTCAATATCTCCACATTCTCGAACTGTAAATCCTTCACCTTTATAGCTTTACCCAAACCGAGATTGGTCACATCCACTTCAAGCTTTTTCGGCAGATCGGCGGGGAGAGCGTATACCCGCAATTTACGCGTCAACAGATTCAATTTACCTCCTGCACGCACTCCTTCCGCAAATCCTTTCAAAGATACGGGGATCTGCATCTCCACTTTCTTATCTTCGAATATGCGATAGAAATCGAGATGAAGCACTCTATCCGTAACCGGATGGAATTGAGAGTCTTTCAATATGGCATCCTCCGTTTTACCGTCCAAATCGAGCTTTACGATATACACATTGGGCGTGTATAATAATTTGTTCACTTCTTTTTCCAAAACCGAAAAATGAACATTTTCTCCGTCTCCGTAAAGAACGCAAGGAACACGCTCTTCTTTTCTCTCCTCCCGGGACGCTTTCTTACCGAGATTCTTACGAACCGTCCCTTTCAATTCAAATATATCCATAATACTTTTTTTGTGCTACTCAAAAACGGAATCCGTCCCGCGGGGCATTCCGGGCATTTCCGCCTTCCCATTGCACGTTATCCATTCCCCGTAAATTCAGACTGCAAATATAAAAAATATTTTCCTATCCCCCAATACTTTCACCTGTTTCGAATCCGGTTCCGGAAACTCCTCCTCACAATAAGCCTCTCTCCCGGCGAGTCTCCTTATCGAAAACATCTTTATTCCTAATCCGCCTTATTTCCTTCCCTCTATGGAAACGGAACGAAGCCCGGAAAAAAATCATATTCCTGTAGGTATTCAGGTTCAATCCCTGAACGGAGCGATAAAACGGAGTAACTACCGTCGTTTTCTGCTCTTCTCTCACTCCCCATTTCAAGGGAGGAAGATATGTCAGGGAGAAGGAAAGCCTGTTTCGGAAAAAAGATTTATCCACGGAAATCATCCAATAGTCCTGTCCCATATCGTAAAATCCCTGCAAATCGGGAATTTTCAACATATTCCTGTGATATTCCAAGCCGACGGCAAATTGCGAAGGCATATGAAAATAATTCAATTGGGAGTCGTATATCCATGCATTGCTTTTATTTTCTCCGGCCTCGAAACGATTGAACTGCACACTGTTACTCCACGAAAGAGAAGGCAACAACATAATATAACCGCTAAGATTCACACTCGTCTGAAAAAATTTCCCTTGGGAAAAACCGCATTCCACAATGTTTTTTTCATTTAAACCGTAATACGGCATCACATGCCCGGAGCAATATTCCGTATACGAACGCAGACTCAAAAATTCCCCGAAATCGGCGGTAAAATCCACATTGTGGGAAGGAGAATAAGAATACAAATCCCTATTTCCTTTCCGAATCGTCAGGGAATCCGTATGATAAAGTCCCGGACTCAACTCGTGCAATTTCGGATAAGCCGGACGGCTTCCGTACTCCAAATGGAATCTCAGGGATTCGGTCGGCATATAGTCCAACCGCAATTCCGGAAGATATAATGCGCCCCGGGCAAAAACTTCAGGAGATCGAATGCCGAAGGATGAACGGCTGCCATCTTACGGTTTACCGTATACACATCCCTGTCGATTTTTCTACTCCTAAGTTCTGCCCTTATCACAACTTCTCGAAGTTCTCCGCGCATAAGCGTATCCACGGTTTGCGCCGTCAGAGAATTGCTCCCCACAATGATAAGAAGTAATAAAAATCCATTCTTTTTCATATCAATTAACTTAAACATATGTCCGAACAATCGACAATACAAACGGAAACAATTTATAGATGGAATTTTTAAAAATAATGACATTAATTTACATAAACAAAAACAGACCGGAGAATTTTCATGTTGTCGAAAAATATTCGTCGAGAAAAGATATATGAAAAAACCGGATTGAGATAGAACTGTTATAAATTAGGCCTCAAACCCTTCTGTTTATAACGTTTCTAACAAAAACAGGTAAAAAAATTTGGGATTATAAAATTACGACTTTAATTTTGCGACGATAAACAAACAAATTTTTTACAAAATGGCTTACGTAATATCAGAACAATGTATCACCTGCGGTTCTTGCGAATCGGAATGCCCGGTTAGCGCCATCTCCATGGGGAGCGATCACTACGAAATCGATGCCAACACATGTATCGATTGCGGCTCTTGCGCTTCCGTATGCCCGGTTGAAGCAATTGCACAAGGTTGATTGAAAAGGACACATTATAAACAGGATATCGTCGAGATATCCTGTTTTTTTATGTCTTAATCTCCATTGTTTTTATCCGTAAAAACCGTAATTTTACAAAGGTTGGACAATATAAAATTTTATCATGAAAATCGCACTACCTCAAATATGTTACCGTCATACCGATATTCGATATAATACCGACGAAATCCTCCGGGCCGTAAAAAGAGCGAAAGCCGCAGGAGCCGACCTCGTCGTATTTCCCGAACTCGCCGTATGCGGAGGCAACCCCATGGATCTTTTAGAAAGAAAAGAGTATGTGGAATCCTGCCGCCGGGCGGTTGAAGACATCGCATCCGAATCCGGAGACATAGCCATAATCCTCGGTTCCCCTTTTTATGACGAAGAAAATGAGATTCTTTTCAACTCCGCATTTTTTATAAAAAACGGAAATTTATGCGATATCCTCCATAAAACCGTATTGAGCGACTACGATATATTTTCGGAAAGCAGATATTTCATAGCCGATGAAGAATCCCATCCCATACGACTCAAAGACCGGAACTTCAGGATTATCTTCGACGAATTCGAAAACGATAAAATCGAAAACGGAGATTTCGCCGTCATCCATATGGGCATATCTCCCTTTTCACGGGAGGGGCTTTCTCTCAGGAAAAATTTCCTGGCTTCCACAGCTGCGGAAAAACACAGTTTTTTAATCTCTCCCGCCTTGTTAAGTTCGGAAACCGATGTAATTTACGAAGGAGGAGGCATGATTTACGATGCCGGAGGCAACTGCATCCTAAAACTGAAAAAATTCGAAGAAGATTTCGGCATAATCGATACAAAGAAAACATATTCTCCCATAGACGAAAAAGAAGAAAATCCGCAAAAGGAAATATACGACGCTTTGGTTTTCGGCGTTTCCCGATATTTTAAAAATCACGGTTTCAAGTCTGCCGTCTTAGGCCTGTCCGGAGGGATGGATTCGGCATTGGTCGCAGCCGTAGCCGCCGATGCACTCGGAAAGGAAAATGTAACCGGCATACTCATGCCTTCGCCCTACTCTTCCGAAAGTTCCGTAACCGATGCCTTGAAACTGGCGGAAAATCTCGGCATACGCCACACTACGATACCGATAGGGAAGATATTCGAAAATTTCACGGACCTCTTGCAGCCTTATTTCCGGGAATATCCCCGGGATATTACGGAAGAGAATCTTCAAGCCCGCATCCGGGGAATCATCGTCATGGCTTTCTCCAATAAATTCGGACATATTGCCCTGAATACGTCGAACAAAAGCGAAATTGCCGTAGGATACGGCACCTTGTACGGCGATATGTGCGGTTCTCTAAGCGTAATCGGGGATTTATACAAAACGGAAGTCTATAAACTGGCGGATTACATAAACAGGGAACGGGAAATCATACCTGAAAATATCATGGTCAAACCGCCTTCGGCCGAACTTCGCCCGGAACAAAAAGACAGCGATTCTCTCCCGGAATACGAAATAACAGACGGAATACTCAAGTATTATTTGGAAGAGAATCTCTCTCCGTCCGAATTGATTGCAAAAGGATTCGATGAAAAAACCGTGGAATATATTCTAAGACTCACGGAAAGAGTCAACTACAAAAGAGCCCAAAGTGCTCCCATTATACGGCTCTCCAAAAAATCTTTCGGAAAAGGACGACAAATGCCCTTATAAAGGGACGGACGCTCTTTCTTCATCCGAATATTCCTGAGGATATATCACGATTTTGTCCATATTCGGATTCTTTTGATGAACCGACGTAGGCAAATGTTCGAATACGCTCTGATAAGATACGCCTCCTTTCCGGGCCAGTACGATAACTGCAAGTCCGGATTCGAAAAACAAATCCTCCCGGTTCGCCATGGTATCCCAACCCTCGAATTCTTCATACCGGAAAACTATAGCCGACTCATAATACTTCAACACCTTAATCAAAGCATCGTAAGTCTTCATCACTCCGTGGAAATATAAAGGACGACTTAACTCCATCGAAAGCTTCGCCATCTTTATAATCCAAAACTCAAACCCTATCTCCTTTTCCGATAAAGGGGGAACAAAAACATCTATCCTTTGAAAAGACGAAAGAGGACGAGTCAATTTCGCAATCAATATATTCTTATCTCCCAAATCGATAATATTGGATACGCGCTTGCTCCCGATGGAAACTACATTTTGATCCCTACGGATTTCCGGCCATCCCATAATAATAAAATTGGCTGCAATTTCCCGGGATACGCGGGCAATCCCCGAAGCCGGACTGAAATCCACTACGGCCATCACCTGCACCAACATATCTCCTGCCGCCGCCTCTACCGTAAATTTATTCAATTCTTCCTTCGTGTCCCGCACCTTTTTATCCACATTCAAAGAATTGGGTACGATGGAAAGTAAAGTAAGCGGATGCACCGACTCCAAATCCCGTATGATAAAAGTAAGATCCAAAAGTTTATACACATTCTCCAACTTGGCCACGGGCAATAAAATATGCTCTTCCTTGGAATCGTAACGGTTTCCGTCCGCCGGCTTATCCTTTTTCAAAGCCAGGAGCCTGGCATTTTTCTCCGTAACTACGGAAGCGATTATACAGGTTATGAGTATCAATATAATCGTACCGTTCAATATATTGGCATCCAGTATCTTCTCCTGATACCCCACCAATATCACGGCTAAAGTGGCAGCCGCATGACTACTGCTGAGACCGAAAATCACATTCCGTTGAATTCCGGAATAACCGAATGCCAATTGCGTAAAAGTCGCCGCCAACCATTTCCCGAAAACGGCGACGACCGTAAGAGTTATAGCGACGCCCCAGGCTGCAAATCCGGAAAATACGACACTCAAATCGACCAACATCCCTACTCCTATGAGAAAAAAAGGTATGAAGAGCGCATTCCCCATAAACTCTATTCTATTCATAAGGGGAGAAGAAGCCGGAATCTGCCGGTTTAAAGCCAAACCGGCCATAAATGCCCCGATTATAGGCTCCACCCCCGCCAATTCGGCAAGGAAGGCCGATAAAAACATCACTGCCAATACGAATATGTAATGGGCATATTTCTCCCGCTCCATCTTCCGGAAAAAAAAACGGGCAATACGGGGCACGGCAAAAAACATTATCAAGAGAAAAACGGAAAGAGAAATAAAAAGACGTAATCCCAAACCTCCTTCCAAATTACCGGAAGCACTGCCTACAATCACCGCCAATACAATCAATACGGCCGTATCCGTAAGTATGGTGCCTCCCACCGTAACAGCTACAGACTCATCTTTGGAAACGCCCAAACGACTGACAATAGGATAGGCTATAAGGGTATGAGTGGAAAACATGCTCGCCGTTAAAAAAGAAGCGTAAAAATCATAACCCAACAGATAGCGGCAAGCCGGATAACCTATCAAAAGCGGCAAGGAAAAAGTAAACAATCCGAACATCAAACTCCTGTGACGGGTCGCCTTGAATTGATTCATATCCAATTCGAGACCGGCAATAAACATGATATACAACAAACCTATGGTGGAAAAGAGTTCGACGGCCGCATTCATTTCAACGATATTAAGCCCCTTGGGACCTATAACTACTCCGGCAGCTATTAACCCGACAATACCCGGAAGATTGATTTTCCGCAATAAGGGGGCGAAAAATATAATCAACAAAACGATGGAAAAAACCAATATCGGCTCCGATAAAGGAAGTTCGAGTTCTTCGATAAATTTATTGATGAATAACAATGGTGTCAATATGCTCGGAATTTATCGTTATACAATAATTACCGGATAAATATAAGAAATTTTCCGCTAAATGAAAACGGCCGCAGAAATTTAATCCTGCGGCCGTCGTAAAATTCGGCATCGACCTACTCTCCCACCATAAGGCAGTACCATCAGCGCTAAAGGGCTTAACTTCTCTGTTCGGAATGGGTAGAG
>JBGZEX010000081.1:0-15228 GCA_041846495.1 Marinifilaceae bacterium | reverse complement strand
CGACAAGCGTTTGGCTCCTTATTCCACCCTTCCCCACTCCTCTCTTCTCATAAAGTTATTCCGGGAAGAAAAACCCCAGATTGCATTAATGGGAGCTACGAGCATAGGCCGGGACTTGGGACCCCGGGTATCCTCCGCCTTGCACAGCGGACTTACGGCAGATTGTACGAGTCTGGAAATCGGAGATTTCGAGGATGCGAAAAACGACAAGACCTATAAAAACCTCCTCTATCAAATACGTCCCGCATTCGGAGGCAATATCGTGGCCACCATCGTCAACCCCGATTGCCGGCCGCAAATGGCAACCGTACGCGAAGGCGTAATGAAAAAAGAGGTATACGATAAAAACCACAAAGGAGAAATCCGGAAAATATCCGTAGACAAATATATATCCGCCGAAGACTTAGTGGTAAAAGTAATCGAACGCCATATCGAAAAATCCAAAGTCAACCTCAAGGCAAGTCCCATCATCGTAGCCGGAGGTTATGGAGTAGGCTCGAAGGAAAACTTCAAACTCCTGTACGAACTCGCCGAAGTTTTAGGCGGTGAAGTGGGAGCTTCCCGTGCCGCCGTGGACGCAGGTTTTTGCGAACACGAACGCCAGGTGGGACAAACGGGCACCACGGTGCGTCCGAAGCTCTATATCGCCTGCGGCATATCCGGACAAATACAGCATACGGCCGGCATGCAGGAATCTTCCATCGTTATTGCCATCAATACCGATCCGGAAGCTCCCATCAACAAATTCGCCGACTACGTCATCACGGGAGATTTGAATACGGTTATCCCGCAAATGATACGGTATTATAAAAAGAACTCCAAGTAAATTTAAGATTATGGCTAATTTTTATACAGATAACGAGGATTTGAAATTCCACCTCCAACACCCTTTGATGCAGAAAATCGTCGCATTGAAAGAGCGGAACTACAGTGAAAAGGACAAATACGAGGAGGCGCCTTTCGATTTCGAAGATGCGATGGACAATTACGACAAAGTACTCGAAATCGTCGGAGAAATATGCGGAGATATCATTGCCGAGAATGCCGAATCGGTGGACGAAGAAGGACCTAAGGTAGTGAACGGTCACGTGGAATATGCCCGTGGCACCAAAGAGAACCTGGAAGCCGTAGTCAAAGCCGGACTTTACGGCATATCCCTCCCCAGGGAATACAACGGATTGAATATGTCCATAGTCCCCTATATCATGGCAGCCGAAATCGTAGCCCGGGCGGACGGAGGTTTCTCCAACATATGGGGACTTCAGGACTGCGCCGAAACCATACACGAATTTGCCGACAAAGAGCAGAAAGACAAATATCTTCCGAGAGTGACCTCGGGCGAAACCTGCGCCATGAGTCTCACCGAACCGGATGCCGGTTCCGACCTCCAGGCCGTACAGCTCAAAGCCACTTATAATGCCGGCGACGGGAAGTGGTATCTCAACGGAGTAAAACGCTTTATCACCAACGGAGATGCCGATATATCCCTGGTGCTCGCCCGTTCGGAAGAAGGCACCAAAGACGGACGCGGACTCTCGATGTTCATATACGACAGGAAACACGATGCCGTTAAAGTGCGCCGCATCGAAAATAAACTGGGTATAAAAGGTTCGCCCACATGCGAACTCGTATTCTCCAATGCTCCTGCCGAAATCGTGGGAGAACGCAAGCTCGGATTGATAAAATACGTGATGTCGCTTATGAACGGCGCCCGGCTCGGAGTGGCCGCCCAAAGCGTAGGCATATCGGAAGCCGCTTACAGGGAAGGCATCAAATACGCCAACGAAAGAGCCCAATTCGGCAAACCCATCATCCAATTTCCGGCCGTATACGAAATGCTGGCCAATATGGAGGCCAAACTTCATGCAAGCCGCAGCCTCTTATACGAGACCTCCCGCTTCGTAGACATATACAAAGCCTACTACCATTTATCCAACGAACGCAACCTCGACAAGGACGAAAAAGCGGATATGAAACATTACCAGAAATTGGCCGATTTCTATACCCCCCTCTTGAAGCTTTTCGCCAGCGAATTCTGCAACGAAATCACATACGATTCGCTGCAGATACACGGAGGTTCGGGTTATATGAAAGACTACCCCATCCAGCGTATGGTGAGAGATGCCAGAATCACCAACATATACGAAGGCACCTCCCAGCTTCAGGTGGTAGCGGCCATACGGGGCGTAACTACGGGACATCTCCTGAAATACATCCGCGAAGAATACGAAACCAAGGCGGCCCGCTACGGAGAAGAACACTTAGTCAATACGCTTAAGTCCATGACTTCCAAATTGGAAGAAGCCGTTCAACGGGTGGCCGAAGGCGAATCCGCAGAATATACGGATTTCCACGCCCGCCGGCTCGTAGAAATATGCGGTTATATCATTATGGGTTACCTTATGCTGCAAGATGCGGAAAGAAACGAAAAATTCGAGAAATCCGCCCATATTTTCATAAAATACGCTGCTGCAAAAGTAGAAGCCCATTCTGCCTATATCGATAATTTCAGCGTAGACGACATGGCCGAATTCAGCAAATAAGCCCGAATAAACCGAAGCGTTTCTCATAAGATTTATGTATATTTGCCGGGACGGACACTAAGCTCCGTCCCGGTTTTTATGCTTATACGAATATATATAGCCGTCATAGTCCTGTTTGCCGCCTGCACGCCTCCCCCGAAAGGAGAAACCCTGACCGTCAGCATACCTCCTTTAAAGTATTTCGCAGAGCAGGTCGCAGGAGAAGGCTTCCGCATCAATACCTTAGTCGGAAAAGGAAACGACCCTCACAGTTTCGACCTCACCGTCTCCCGGATACGTCTGCTCCGGGAAAGCAAAGTCTGCATATCCACCGGTCTCCTGCCCTTCGAAACCGGGCAATTGCGGTCCGTACTCAAAGCAAGAAAAGATTGCAAACTGACGGAGCTGGCGGCATCGGTGACGTATTGCCGCAATCCCTCCTGCAACAGCGGACACGATCCTCATATATGGAGTCTTCCCGAAAACGGCATAAGAATTGCGGAAACCCTCGCCCGCACCCTGTCCGAAATCTATCCCGAAAAAGCGGAGGTGTTCCGAGAAAATTCAAAACGGCTCACGGATTCCATCAAAGCCGCAGATTCCCGACTAAGGGAAATATTCGCCTCGAAAAAACACAAGGCGTTCATCATATACCATCCTTCTCTGACCTCATTTGCCGAAGCATACGGAATCCGGCAAATAGCCATAGAAAAAGAGGGGAAAGAACCGGGCGTCAACCACATGAAACGGGTTATCGAAGAAGCGAAACGCCATAAAGCCCGTCTCGTATTGATACAATCCCTCTTCGAGAGGCAGAATGCGGAAACCGTAGCCGGAGAGATATCCGGTATCGTCAGGGAATTCGATCCCCTCCCCGAAGACTGGATGAAAGAAATCCGTAAACTCTCCGATATATTTAACGAATGCATGGAATGAATACGTCCGATTTGTCTCCGGCTCCCCTTATCGAACTCACCGGCATATCTGCGGGATACGACGGACGGGAGGTGTTGAAAGACGTAAACATAGCCGTATACCCGCAGGACTTCATAGGCGTAATCGGACCGAACGGAGGAGGGAAAACCACTTTGTTGAAAGTGATGTTGGGGATATTGAAACCGATGTCGGGAGAAGTGAAATTCCATTGCGGGAAGAATTTCGGCTATATGCCTCAAATAAACGATATCGACCTCAAATTCCCCATAAGCGTGCGGGAAACGGTAATTTCCGGTCTTCTCTCCCGCAAAGGCGCATGCGGAAGATTTTCCCGAAAGGATATGGAAAAAGCGGATGCTTTAATCGCCCGCTACCGGCTCGAAAAATTCCGCCACCGTCCCATAGGAGAACTTTCGGGAGGACAACGCCAGAAAGTATTCCTTTGCCGGGCCCTGATTTCCGAGCCGGAAATCCTGATGTTGGACGAACCCACCACTTTTACGGATTATAATTTCGAAAAAGAATTCTACCCTCTACTGGCCGAATTGAATAAGGAGAAAGCCATCCTGATGATTTCTCACGATATAGGCACCATAAGCTCTTATGTAAAAACCATAGCCTGCGTAAACAGGGGATTGCACTACCACAACTCCAACCTCATATCGTACGACGAACTCAAAGCCTACGGCTGTCCCGTCGACATCATCAGCCACGGGAAGATTCCCCACCGGGTATTGAACAACCATTAATTTCTCGAAAAAATGTCATTGCTCGAATACGATTTTTTCAATCACGCTCTAATCGCCTCCCTCATCATCGGGATATGTTGCGGCCTTATCGGCACCTATATCGTAAGCCGGAGAATGGTATTCATAAGCGGAGGCATATCCCATGCTTCTTTCGGAGGTCTGGGCCTGGCCCATTATATGGGATTCGATCCCATGGCGGGAGCCGCCGTCGCAGCCCTGTTGTCGGGGATAGGCATTCTCCGGCTTTCCGGCCGGAAAGGAATCAAGGAGGACAGTCTTATCGGCATATTCTGGTCGGCCGGCATGGCCATCGGCATCGTATTCATCGCCCTGAGTCCGGGATATACTCCCAATCTCATGTCCTATCTTTTCGGCAACATCCTCACCGTAACCCTCCGGCAAATCCTCGTTTCCGCCGTTTTATGCCTTGCGGTAATCCTGTTTTTCGCCCTATGCAACCGCCAGCTCTTCTATATAGCTTTCGACAGGGAATACGCCCGCACCCATAATATAAACATCGAGGCCATCGAAACCGTCGCCGTCCTCCTTATCTCCCTTTCCGTCGTAATATGCATGAAACTCGCCGGAATCATACTCGTCATATCCTATCTCACCGTCCCTCCGGTCATAGCCGGAATGATTTTTCCCGACTTCCGCAAACAACTCCCGGCCTCGGTAGTCGTATCCGTCATCGGATCGGCAGGCGGTCTCTTTATCGCCGCTCTGACCGATATGCCGACGGGAGCCGTCATCGTACTCACATTTTTTCTGCTCCTCCTCTTCGTATGGGGAAACAAGAAAATCCGCATCTTCCGAAGCCGACCGCATCCGTAACTCCCCGTCCACACAGGCAACAATTTCGACCTTCGCCCGTACATTCCGATACGCAGGGCGTCGACCTTCGCCGGCCGGCGGTTATGACTCCCCGGCAAAATTCAACCGACCCCGGCCGGAATATTTACCGGCAAATCGATTAGGGTCTTTGTGGATAGATATTCTGAGAAAAAGAGACGGATTCGATAAAAAAGAGTTTTTGAAAAGAGACAAAAGAAGCCTACCGGCTTTAGCAAACCGCATATCAGGCGAATTGACTTGGTCTTTTGTACCATATCAAAATTGTAAAAATACACCTTCAAAGCACTGCCAGCCTATCTTGTGACCGAGTTGATATAGTGGATGTTTCTGATTCAGTTGATCTGCCAGCGAACGGAACAATGAGGGATGAGAAATGGACTTATTCATCATAAAACTTTGTAATTTTTACAATCTGAAGAAACAAAATAAATGTCTTGCATAAATAGAAAAACATTTATATATAGTTGAAACTATTAATCTATTATACATAATATAATAAAAATTACATTTTTTATTTTCTCTTTCTGTTACGAATATACAAAATAGCAGAGTAGAGTCTTCATTTTCGACGGCCTTGAAAAAACAGGCGATTTTTTCAAGGATGCGGTTAAAGAGCTTGAGGATACCGAATATTGTCCATACAATCCGAGTGCAGGCAGCAGGGCGTACCACGATGAGGTCTTCACAAGCAGGAACAGCGCACCTGAAAAGCGATCAACAGAACCAGGTACCCTGCCAGACGGAGAGATGCGTTGCGGTACAACATATTCAGAGATGATATTTTTTATCTTGTTATAGAGCGTTTGCCGTGTAATCCCCAGTTGGGCGGCCACGGCAGTAAGGTTGCCGTCGTTTTGCCGGATACTCGCCGCAATCATCTGCCGTTCCATCTCTTCGAGTGTTTGTACGGACACCAGTCGAACAGGGCTTTCGGAAAAGAAGAAACCGTTCGATGTCAGCGTACTGCCGTCGCTTAAAATGACCGCTTTCTCGATGCCGTGTTGCAGTTCCCGTATGTTGCCCGGCCAGGAGTATCGCTGCATCTTTTCAATTACTTCACTGTCGGGCTTGAGCAGCGGCTTTTTGTATTTCGCACAGTAGAGGTCGAGGAAATAATCGACCGGCAGCGGAATATCTTCCGTCCGTTCACGCAACGGCGGCACTTCAATATGGATGGTGTTGATACGGTAGAGCAGGTCTTCCCTGAGTTTTCTCTCCCGGACCAAGGTGGGCAGATGGCTGTCGGTGGCACAGACCAACCGGATGTCGATAGGGATTTTTTTATTGGATCCTACCTTCACGATTTCGCGGTTCTGCAGTGCCGCCAACAGTTTTGCCTGTAGCGGCAGCATCAGGTTGGCAATCTCATCCATAAAGAGGGTGCTCCCTTTGGCAATCTCGAACTTGCCGTCCCGCTCCTCTTTCGCGTCGGTGAAAGTACCTTTTACATGACCGAACAGTTCGCTCTCGAACAACGTCTCCGACAGCGATCCCATATCCACGCTCACCATCACCTCGTTGCAGCGTAGCGACTGTCAGTGCAATTCGTGTGCAATCACCTCTTTCCCGGTTCCGTTTTCTCCCGTAATCAGCACATTGGCATCCGTTTCGGCAACCTTGGCTACGATCTCGAGAGTCTGCCTGAAACGGGGGCGATGTGCCGATGATCACCGATTTCTCCCGGTTGACCGCCTCTTTGAGATGCTGCTCTTTCTCCTTCAGCGATTTCACCTCTTTGCGGGAACCGATAGACATCGTCAATTTCCGTAATAAGACGGAATCATTACACTTGTGAAATTAATATTTCCCATTCTATTGTCCAAAAAAATGACACTCTCTGTCTAAAAAATTGACGCCGGAATCTTTTATAAAAAAGTAAACAACTATAAATCACTTCATTATTTTTTTGGCATAGCCATTGAAATAATCAAGGAAAAGAAAATTGCTCATTGCACATTGTTAATTGATCAAACAAACTTTCCGCTCAATAATATGTACAATTTAAAACTTGCCATACGAAATCTGCTGCGTCAGCGCACGGGGACGGTGATCAACATCATCGGGCTATCACTCAGCCTGACCGTCTGTTTCCTCATTATCTTATTTGTGCAGTACGAGTATTCGTTCGAGAAACACAATCCCGAGGCGAAAAACATCTACCGGTTGCTGAATGTTTATGACGGAAAACGCGACCCTATTCATCCGTTGGTTTTCTACGGGAAACTGACCGATGCCGTTCCCGAACTTAACGACGGCGTGATGGTGGATCTATCCAAGGAGGACTTTTTTGTAGTGGATAACGAACAGTGGATATTGCCCAACGTGATACATACCACCAACGAGTTTTTCGACCTGTTCCACCTTCGGATGGAGGAAGGTTCTCAGAAACCGCTTGCCGATGCCTCTTCTGCGGTCCTTTCACGAAGCAAAGCAAAAAAATTGTTTCCCAATGGCGATGCCGTAGGTAAAACCATTCGTCATAGGAACAACTATGACTTTACGATCAGAGGCATTTACGAAGATTTGCCCGTTACCACAACCTATCGTCCAAACGTTATTCTAAATATTCACGCGAAAGAAGTAACCGATCATCATCAATATACCTCGATGAACAATCAATCCATTCATTTCTTTTTCCGGTTACCCGAAAACGCCTACCGGGCATCTGTCGCGGAGAAAATAAAAGAACAGGTCAAAACAGCCTACGGCGATGAATATAAAGGGAGATGCGTTTTCCAACCTTTGACCGATATTCATCTGCATTCGTCCGACACGACGTGGGATGTAACGGAACGTTCGGATATAAAGGTTGTGAGACTTTTTATCATTGTGGCGGTACTTGTTTTACTCATCGCCCTGTTCAACTTTATCAACCTGTCGCTGGCATTGCGTAACAAACGCAATTTCAATACCGGAATGCAAAAAATTATGGGTGCGGATACGAAAAACATTTTTGGTTACCTGTTTGCCGAAACATCGCTTCTGGTAGGCTTTTGCACCCTCTCGGCTCTATCTCTCACAGTGGCAACACTGCCTTATTTCTCCAAACTGATGGGAGCCAAAATGGATTTCACTTTTGCCAATCCCGTCTTGTGGGGAGCCATCGCTTTTATCGCGCTGTTCAATATCTTATTGCCCGTTTCGGTGCAACTCTACTATCAGATGCGGGTAAGTCCGTCGGCTACCATTCGCAGCAAGGGACGCGCATTACCCCAAAAAGGAAATATCTCCGTGGCACAAACGCTTACCGTGGTGCAAATAGCCATTAGCATCTGCCTGATTATCGGTGTGGTGGGCATCAACAAGCAATTCGATTTACTGTTGCACAAGAAGCTGGGTTTCGAGAAGGAGAACTTGGTTACCGTTCGAAATCCATGGAGTGATAACATGAATCAGCGTTACAAATCGTATAAGCAGGAATTGGAAAAACTTCCTTCGGTATCGGGGGTAACCGGTACATGGAATCCGCCGGGAGCCACTTTGAATAACGGCAATGCGATGGTTTATGAATCAGTTGGAAAGAAGCGACAAATTCACATAAGGAAAGCACCTATCGACGGCGATTTCTTTAAGGTGATGCAGACCCGCTTTTTGATGGGAAACGCCTATTTACCTACCGATAGCAACAAAATAGTCATCAACGAAAAGTGTTGGCAAAATATGAACGTGGAAAATCCCATCGGGATGAAAATACGCACCGGTTTTAGCGATCGCGATTATGAAATTTGCGGCGTAATTGAAAATATTCAAAACCGTTCATTACAGAATGAGAGTTTCCCTGCGGTTTATTACCTCGAACCCGAGCTGAGGGTGTTTATGGTACGGTTAAAACCGGGTGATATACGAAAAACCGTTGCCGAAATGGAAGCCGTGTGGAAACGCATTGAACCCGGCCAGCCTTTTCGCCTCAGTTTTGTGGACGAAGATTTGCAGGCAAACTATATGCGCGAAATACGTACGCGAAAACTGCTGACCATCTTGTCGCTGCTCGCTATTTTCATTTCGATGCTCGGACTCTATGGCTTGTCCATGCAGATCATCCAGCGGCGCACGAAAGAAATAGGCATCCGCAAGGTGAACGGGGCAACCATATCGGAAGTACTGAGAATGCTCAACAAACGTTTTCTGTTTTGGGTGGCGGCTGCATTTGTCATCGCGGTACCCGTTACCTATTACGCCATGAAGAAATGGCTTGAAACGTTCGCCTATAAAACCGAACTGAGCTGGTGGGTATTTGCCTTGGGTGGTTTAGTGGTACTGATTGTGGCTCTGGCTACCGTGAGCGTGCAGAGCCGGCGTGCGGCGACCAAAAATCCGGTGGAAGCATTGCGCTACGAGTAGCTCAATTAGCAATGTGCAATGTATTGTTAATTATTCATTACCTATTGATCGTTGTCGATTAAAAAATACGTCTCGTCCTAAAAAAGTTGACACATTATTGTTGTACTAATTTCCGCCGGGGCGTGAAAGCTGAAGACTTTTGTCCGATCGCGGAACACTTGTTACGTGAGTTCGGGATAATGTTTATTAGAATAAGACGATCTGCTTTGTTTGTTGTTGTATGGTGTATCCATAAATAACTTCAGGTTTATTGTCGTAAAAACAATATGCTCCTATAGCTGAGACCGGATTCATAATGAAGTTATTGATTGTGAGTTTGAAGAACACACGGCTTTCAAGTTCCACGAAACGATTGTAGGACACAGCCGAAAGGAAATCGGAGTGCAAATGCACTTTGATAAAATGCAAATAATAATGCTTGAAATTAGCGAAGGTACCGAAATGAAAAACTGACAAAATAGTCATAATTTCCCTATCACTAAGTGAGGCTTTACGGCGTCTGCGAGGCTTTGGGGAACCGGTAAGAAGTGAATGATTTTGCATTTCCGCATCAAAATTCTTGCTGAACTCATCGAGTATACAAAATATTTCTGAAATTTTATCTTTGGTAATCATACGGGTATATTTTTGTAATCTTCTGTTTTTCAAGATTAAAGACACAAAACAATCCTATGATTACCAACTTTTAGAAGAATCTTCTTATCCCGAACTCAGGTAGAGAATGTTTCTGATTCAGTTAGTCTGCCAGTAAATGGAACAATGATGGATGAGAAATGGACTTATTCATCATAAAACTTTATAATTTTTACAACCTGAAGAAACAAAATAAATGTTTTGCATAAATAGAAAAACATTTATATATTTGAAAATGCTAATCTATTATATATAATATCATGAAAAAAATTACATTTTTTATTTTCTCTTTCTGTCTATTTTCTTGTAGTAAAGAAAATATACCCATTAAAAACTCAAATATAAAAAACAATATAACGAATATACGAATTTTCAAATCAAAAGATGAATTAAAGCAACTTATCGAATCTCCCGATGAAATTCCTCCAACAAAATCTGAAAATTTTAATTCAGCAGAATCTATAACAGAAGAAAAAACTGAAATTGAATTCATTGTTCCAAATAGCAAAATAAGGACTATTTTAAATGACAAAATGGAAGTTATTGTTAATGATACCATATATAAAGTCACAAAAGAAGGTACCTTTTATACGAATATACAAAATATCAATGAACTAGAATATGCTGTTGAACATATTGATTTGTTTTCTAACACCTCAAACAAATTAAAAAAATATAAAGATATCTATCTTTATGACTCCCACAATTTATGGAATACTCATGAGGACAATCCAATCACAAATGCCAATTATTTTGATGACCCTGACGATGAGCTATATGGAGAAGAGGATGACATTGAGAATGATGTTATTCAAACACGTTCAGTACACCGTAATATTACAGACGAAGATTTCGAATCTTTTCCAACGATGGGAATCGTTAAAGCAAAAATACTAGGAAAGGTATTAGAACTCGTATTCAATAAGACAAGTTACAATAAATATAGATTTAAAAGTAATAGACGACGGAAATTATATGTTTCCTTTTACAACAAAGATTATGTATTTTATAGAAGCGGAGGATTCGATGTAAAAGTCATGAAGAAATTATGGCATGGAGGCTGGGGAAGAATGAAGACATGGTCATGTGGCGTATATACAGGTTTCTCTCAAATAAGAATAAAACATACGCTGTCTAATTTTATGAGTTCCGAACTTAATTCTTTTGTAAAAAACATCCATGAAGAACAAAAAAAACATATAAATGATCTCATACATGCTGATGAATATTATAAACTTCATAAAAATGAAGCCGTTTTTTATGATAATTATCCTTTTAGAAATGAATTTGGTAATAAAGGTTTTTCCATTCCTTTTCTCGTAGACCTTTTAGATAATAACAATGTCGCAAAATTAAATAAAGAACTTACTCGACAATTAATATACGCACTTAAACATGGATTCAAATACAATCCATACGAACCTGTCACACAATTTACCGCATTTAATACAAGAAATCCACAGGAAATTTATAGTATCTATACAAACATCCTCCGGCACAATGGAGGTGGATATAGAATAAAACAACAATTTTTGAAGGAATATAAAACCATCGTTTTAGGACTTGGTATAAAAGGAGGAAGAAATTACAAATATGATTTAAAAATCGGTACACATGACATTATAAAAAGCGAAGTTGTTGCCGTTGACGGATATATATATACCGAAGACGGGGATGGATTTATCGGGGTGAGAATTTCTGTTAACGAATAAAATTCATATAATGAAACATCCATGAAATAAATTTTGTCCAAGAGATGTAAATTACTGGTTATTAGCTATATAGAAGCGTTCGCCTAAAGATAGAATGCAATAGTACAGCAACTTCCAACAAATGATTCTCTGGGATTGTGGAATAGATATCCACAAGGATATCGCAGTAGCCACGACAAGTGGCGAAGGGAAACTGAAACCCCGCAGTTACAAGACCTTCAGTAGCTCTTTGACAAATTAAAAGAATGATTATTATCGTGTGGTATTACCCATGTGGTAATGGAAAGCATCTGCATTTAGTGGAAACCGGTTTACAAAATTCTTGAATGTCCCATACTGAAAATCTGATTGTGAATACTCGCCATATCAAGTATGTGTTCGGTCATAAAACAGATAAGAAAGATAATACATGAATTTGCAACTACTTTTGGCCGGTCTGTTGAAACCGAGTTATATATCGGAACGCGAACCCTCATTTCTGCAGCAAGCCGATACGGTATGTCGCTTCCTAGAAAAATCGGATTGTGCACGTTTTAAAAGACTGCAATATCAAGCTTTCCTGTGCAATGAGTCATTTGAATGTAGTTGTAGTAGCGACCCGACCTGCAGTCAATACTGCAATTCCTTATAACGCTATCATGAAATTCTTATTTCTTAGCTGTTGTAAAACTACAAAATGCCAAAAGATAATAACCAATGCTCTTGCATCTCTACAAGTGCTTTCTTTTGTTTTGTCCGAACTTGTTAATGGTTAAAAACTATTCTCTTTACGATAGAGAGTGTAATTTATTTACGTATGAAAAAATATATTGTTTTATCAGTATTAGCCTTATTGTTTACACTTAATTTACGAGCAAATGATCCAGTGAAAATTTTTAAATATTCCATTATAAGCGGTATCAATTTGAGTAAATATCGAAACGCTGACCTCAAATACCAAACAGGTTTCAAACTCGGTGGAAAAATAAGGTATGATTTTACTTCTCCTGACAGAGGAGGATTTCTTTCCTCCTCCGGATTATTGACAATGAAAGGAGGACGGGAAAAAGATTTAGAGGATATAGACATTCGTGCCTTTTACTTTGAAATTCCCTTACATATAGGATATAAACATCTCCTAAATAAGAATTTATCTTTATTTGAAAGTGTCGGTCCTTATGCAGCATATGGACTTTTCGGAAAAACCGAAATCAATGATAATAAATTCAACACATTTTCTTCAGACAAAGGATTGAAACGATTTAATTTCGGATGGGGAATTAACATCGGACTTGAAATCAAAAAAAGCTATGAGGTTATTTTATCCATTGACAACGGATGTATCAATATTTATAACGACAATGCAAAAACATTCGATGTCTCTCTTTGCCTCTCCTATATATTATGATATAAAATCAATTTCGTTACTCATAGTTTTTACAGTGTTATTGCAAAGTTATTTACTCTTTTGTCTCGACACGGTTTAAATGATAATCTCTCGATTTGAGTTAAGGGGAAATCCGGAAGATTATTTCCGTCTTATGCAATTAAACCTTAGATTTGCAATATGAATTAACTCTAAAACGGAATGTTATGAAATACGATGTTGTAGTCGTGGGCAGCGGTCCCGGCGGATATGTGGCAGCCATAAGAGCTTCCCAATTAGGAATGAAAACGGCGGTGGTGGAAGCGGCCGAATTAGGCGGCATATGCTTGAACTGGGGATGCATACCCACAAAATCCCTGTTGAAATCGGCGGAAGTACTGGAGTATGCCCGGCATGCGGAAAACTACGGTATCCGTATAGAGGGAGCGGAGCCGGATTTCAAAGCCGTCATCGACCGCTCCCGGGGAGTAGCGGAACGCATGAGCAAAGGTATAGAATACCTTTTCAAAAAAAATAAAATCGAATTGATTCACGGCAGAGGTCGGCTCACGACCGACAGAAAACTCAAAGTCGCCCTGAATGCGGGAGGAGAAGAGGTGCTCGAAGCGGAACACATCATCCTCGCTACGGGAGCCCGTCCCCGGGAACTTCCCAGCATGCCCATAGACGGGGTTAAAGTCATCGGTTACCGTCAGGCGCTCACCCTGCAGCGATGTCCTCAATCGATGATTGTGGCCGGTTCCGGGGCCATAGGGTCCGAATTGGCTTGTTTCTACAATGCCATGGGTTGCAAGGTGACCCTTGTGGAATTCATGCCCAATGTGCTTCCCGTAGAAGACGAAGAAGTGTCGCGGCAAGTCGCCCGCTCCATGAAAAAAGCCGGAATCGAGGTAATGGTAAAATCTTCGGTGGAGAAAGTGGAGACGACGGGAAAGGGCGTAAAAGTGGAAATCAAAAATAAAAAAGGCGAAATCGAAACGCATGAAGCGGAAATCGTATTTTCGGCGGTAGGAGTAAGTCCGAATATAGAAAACTTGGGCCTTGAGGAAGCCGGTGTGAAAACCGAAGGCGGCAAGGTAGCCGTAGACGAATTCTACCGCACCTCCGTCTCCGGCATCTACGCCATAGGAGACATCGTGCCCGGACAGGCTCTCGCCCATGTAGCCTCGGCCGAAGCCATATGCTGCGTAGAGAAAATCGCAGGCTTGGAACCTTCTCCCATAGACTACGGCAATATTCCGGGATGCACCTATATTACGCCGGAAGTGGCATCGGTAGGAATGACCGAAGCCAAGGCCGTAGCCGCCGGACATAAAATAAAAGTCGGGAAATTCCCCTTCACCGCATCGGGGAAAGCCACCTCCGCCGGAGCCAACGACGGATTCGTCAAAATCGTTGCGGATGCCGAGAACGACACCCTCTTAGGAGCTCACCTCGTAGGCGCCCATGTAACGGAAATCGTCGCCGAAATCGTATTGGCCCGGAAAAAAGGCATCAAAACGGGGGAAATCCTCAAAACCGTCCATCCCCATCCTACGATGAGCGAAGCCGTTATGGAAGCCGCCGCCGCCATACACGACGAAGTCATCCATCTTTAATAGAAAACCCGGAGAGGAGAAAACTGCCGTTTCTCCCCTCCGGGAACCGTTCAATCGCAATATACCCTGTCCTTGGGCGACTCGGATAAAATCCTGCAACTGATACAGGATTCCAGACAATGCCCGTTTTCCTTACGATGGAATAATTTGCCGTCGGGCGTACACAAACCGAGTATGCGCACATGACACTTCTCTATGGCCTCCTTCAAATCTCCCACCGTATTCTTATCTTTCCGGAATTTCACCGTAATCAGAGAATCCGCCATATTCACTTTCAAATCGCGCACTCCTTTTTCGAAAGCTATGTTCTTTTCCACCTTAGCCTTACATTTCCCGCAACTGATAACCGATTTGAATATCACTACGGTATCTCTCTGTAAGCATTTGATAAACTACAGGTATTAAACCTTTATATATAAAATAGCGACTGTCACTATGAGCTAATAGTTGCAGTCGCTATTGTTTTGTTGAACCTATATGTTGCAGTCGGCATTAGTTACCGGATTCCCCATTTTG